>CAYYBU010000234.1:0-5514 GCA_964469945.1 uncultured Planctomycetaceae bacterium | reverse complement strand
CGCCAAGTACAACTTCGAGTCGAAGATCGACGACTCCATCCGCGGCCAGGTCCTGCACCAGGACGGCATTTCCCTCGGCGGCGACCAATTGGTTAAGCGGCTGCTGGAAGTGATCATCATGCCCACCTTCGCCGAAGCCCTCGGCCTGGAAGACGAGGACGTGCAACTGCTCTTCGGCCCGGAAGTGCCGCGGAACCGCGAGATCCGCGCCCAGCGCGTCAACTGGATCAACCGCCTGTTCGTCCCCCTGGCGCAGTCCTACCTGTCCAACGCCGGCGACGACGTCAACGATCCCATCTCGCACACCGATCCCGAGATCGTCGATCCGGTGGTCGTCGAGTCGCTGCAGAAGGTCTTCGACAAGGTGCGCGGGCCGGGCTACTACAACGCCCAACAGGAGCTCGACCTGGTCTTCGACCGCACGCGGTTCGAGAGCGTCGTCTACGACGTCTTCGACGAGCTGCTGTTCGACTTCTGCCATCGCATCGCCGAGCACGAGACCGACGTCGTGCTGCTGGCCGGGCTGCCCTCGAAGCTCGGTTACATCCAGCAGTTGGTGCAGATGTACGTGCCGCTGTCGCCCTCGCGCATCGTGCCCATGCACAACCATTATGCCGGCAACTGGTATCCTTACCAGGACGAGAAGGGGCACAATCCGGGCGTCATCATCGACCCCAAGAGCCCGGTGGTGGTGGGGGCGGCCATCGAGTTCATGGCCCGCCACGGCATGTTGCCGCAATTCAAATTCGAGATGCACGGCCGCACCCACGAGAACACCTATTATTGGGGCGTGATGACCGACGCCACCTCGGGCATTCGCCCCGAGCGCATCCTCTTCACCACCGCCGAGGACCAGTCGCGCGAAGAGATCACCGAGTTCACCACCAGTTCGCAGCGGGTGTTGATCGGGCGCAAGCTCAGCGGCAACGAGGACGCCCAGGCCACGCCCGTCTACCTGTTGAAGATGGACGTCGGCGATCGCATCGGCCCCACGCAGATCAACGTCAAGATCAAACGCAAACATGCCACCAAGGAAGACGAGGAAACCCTCGAATGCGAGTCGGTGACCGGCGTCGTGGCCGGCGAAGACGCCATGTTGGGCGAGAACGTCTTCTTCGGCTGGCGCACGCTGGCCGACGAGCGTTACTACCTCGACACCGGCGGACTGGATAACATTGAATTGGGATCGCTCCGCTAAATAGAATTGCGTGATTCCAGTGTAGGGAACGCCCTCCGTGGCGTTCCGGGCGTACCGGCAAAACGGAACGGCACGGAGGACGTTCCCTACAGCGATTCCTCCGCGAATCGTGCAGTTCGATTTAGGATTGCAAGATAATACGGGTGTTTAACGAAACTCCCCTCGCCCGCCGAGCGGGAGAGGGCGGTCGAGTCGTAGTCGTAGGTCAGGCTGTGCCTGACAACACCGAAATGGTAGCCGGAATGGTAGCCGGAATTGTCAGGCACAGCCTGACCTACAGAGAAGCAACGAATCGGGAAGTGGTTTCGCGGCCGATGCCAATGCGATAAACGCCGCGACCTTTCGCTTTTTCAGGAGTCCAAAACCATGGCATTGCCGTTCTCTTGGCCTGGCAAGAAAGATGGGCCCGAGGCCGCCGTCGGCAGCAGCAGCAAGTTCGAGTTTCCCGAGGGGCTGGCGGCCGAGGCCGCGCCGGAAAGCGCCCGTCCACACGACGGTGGCCCTCGGCATGACAGCGGCCCCTCCCCGGCCGAGAAGGACGATGCCGCGCAGTTACAGGACCTCACGGCCCGTTATGGGCAACTCAGCATGTTGCTCGAACAGGCCAATCAGCAAGTGCTGTCCTATCTGATCGAGCGGCACTCGCAAGCGGCCGCCGGCGCCAGTCCCGACGCCGCGCTGGACAAGAAGCTCGACGCCTGCATGTCCAAGCTCGAGCTGATGGCCGTCGGCTCGGCGGGGGCCTTGGCGGCGAAATTCGACGCCCTGGCCGGCAAGCTCGAAAAGCTGGGCGGCGGCGGTAGTACGCATTCCTCGTCCGCTGCCGGCGCCACCGCCGCGGCGCCGGGGGCCAGCGAAGCCGCGCTCAAAAGCGCGTTGGGGCCGGTCCACGAGAAACTCGACCACCTCGAAGCCAAGTTCAAGGCCCTCAACGAAAAGGCGGCCGCCATCGACGCCCTCAAAGAGGCCTTCATCCCTTCCCTCATCAAGGTTCGCGATGGACTGGGCGAGCAACACGCCGCCCTGGGCGGCGGCATCCGCCAGGTCCAGCAGCAGTTCGACGAGGGCCTGCGGGCGCTGGACGCCACGCTGCAACACATCGCCATGCAACTGCAGCCGCCCCCCGCCCCGGAACCGGAACCGGCCGGCTACGCCGCGCCGGCCGGCAGCGGCGACTGGCAATACGCCATCCTGGGCCCCGATCTGGCCGAGCATCCCGGCTTGGATGCCCAACGGCAGCGGCTCCTCAACGGCGTCCTGCAAGGTGAGGCCGCGGCCTGCTCGCTGGTCGGCCAGTTGTTGGTCTTCCGTTCGTCCACGGCGGAAAAGATGCCCACCCTGCTCAAGGAAATCGGCGAGGCCTACTATCGCTGGAGCCCGCGCAGCAGCGGCAAGGCCGACGAAATGGAAAAGGCCCTGGTCGCCTGGCTGCAGCGCGCCTGCGATCAGGCCGGCATCTCCAACACCATCGAGTTGGTTCATCCGGGCGAGCGTTTCGATTCCGCGCGGCACAACACTTCGCAGCGCGGTGTGGAAATCACCGAGGTCCTCGGCTGGATCGTGCTTCGCGACAACGGCCGCGTCTATACCAAGGCCAGCGTCGCCGTGAAATAGAACCCGCGGGGGCTGTCCCGATTTTTGTGCAAAAATGGGACTGTCCCCTTCGGCCGCACAAATAAAAACATCGCGCCGGTTCGCCGGTCCATCCATGAATACATTCCAGTGCAATAACTGCGGTTTCCAGCTTCAACGGCCGACCCAGCCCTACACCTGTCCGCAATGCCAGCGGCAGGCCATCGGCTTGTTTCGCCTGGTCGGCTACGCGCCGCCGGCCCAAGGCGGCGGCTGGCCCGCGCAACCGGGTATGCCGCAACAGGGCATGCCGCCGGCGCAACCCGGCGGCTGGCCGCAGCAGCCCGGTGTGCCCGCTCAACCGGCAGGCACGCCCCAGCAGCCCGCCGGGCCCGGACAACTCGGGATGCCGCCGCAACAACCCGGCGGCTGGCCCAGTCAGCCTGCCGTGCCGCAACAGCCGGGCGGCTGGCCGCCGCCGCAGCCCGTGATGCCCCAACCGCAACAACCGAGTGCTTGGCCGCAGCAGCCCACCGGCTGGCCGCAACAGCCCGCCATGCCGCAGCAACCGCAACAACCGGGCGGCTGGCCCCAGCAGCCCACCATGCCGCAGCAACAGCCCGCCGGATGGCCGCAGCAACCCGCCATGCCGCAGCAGCCCGCCGGCCCGTGGCCGGCGCAACCGGGCATCCCCGCCGGAACAGTCCGCCCACGGCCGTACCAGCCGGGAGTTCCTCCCGCCGCGCCGGGCGGAGCCGCGGCCATGCCGCCACCGTCGATCCCGCCAGCCCTACAGCCGCCGACGCCACCGCAACCGCCGTTATCGCAGCCACCGCTGCCGCCGCATTCCGCCGGCCAGCCCGCGCAGCCCAGCCAACAACGTCCCGTGCGACCGGCGCCGCAGCAGCCCCATCAAGGCCGCACGGCTGCGCCCGCGACCTCCGGGACGCCCACGCCGCCACCGTCGGCGCCGCGGAAACCGGCGCCCGCGCAGCCGGCCGCACCGTCGCGCGAACAACCAAGGCCACCGAAGCCGCAGCGGCCAGCGCCCGCGGCGCCGGCATCACCGCCGTCGGCCAGCGCGCCGGCGGAAGTCCGTCAACCGACTCCCGCTCCTATCGAAAAAGCCCAGCCAGCGGTCCAGCAGGCTCCACCGGCAGCGCAGCCCAGGCCGCCCGCGGAACCGGCCCCGCGCCGACCCTCGCCGTCGCAGCCAGCCCGTCAGCCGGCCCGTCAGCCCGCGGCCGAACGGCCGGCAGCCGAACGGCCGCGGCCTGCCCCGGCGCCGCAACCGGTGCGTCCGGTCGCCCGCCCCCAACTCAGCCGGCCGCAACAGTTCGTCTGGGCGTTTCCCGAAGAGCCGGCGGCCGAAGACGAAGGCATACCGCTCCGCAATGCCCCGGCGGTCGATTCGGCCGGGCGGATCTTCTTGCACCTTCGCGGGCGGTTATTCGCCCTGGAAGTGTCGGCGGGAAAACCCCAGGTCGCTTGGGAGTATGTCACCGGCAAGCACGCCCCCGGGCCCGCGATCGTGGGCCCTTGCGACGCCGTTTATCTCCACACCACCGACGGCTATTTGCACTGCATCGACGGCGCCTCGGGCAAACAGAATTGGCCGCCGGCCTACGTCGGCGAGCCGCTGGGCTACGCCACGCCGATCGTCGATCCGGACGGCAACATCTGGATCAGCGCCTTGGAGGGTGGCCTGATCAAGGTCGATTCGCAAGGCCGCGTGCAGAAGCCGGGGCCCTTCTTCCGCACCCGGCAGAAGTTCGACTCCGCCGGCATCATCGCCGCCGGCGTGCTCTACATCGGCGCCGATAGCGGCTACGTCTTCGCCATCCAGGCCGAGGGCGAGCGCGGCGTGAACCTCTGGAACCACGCCGGCGACCAGGGCTTCGCCGGCTGGTGCATCCACTCCGCCCCGGCCATGACCGCCGACGGCATCCTGGTCGTGGCCGGCCACGACGATTTGCTCTTCGGTTTTTCCGCGGGCGGCACGCCGGCCTGGAAGACCACCATGCCCGGCCAGATGCTCGGCTCGCCGGTGTTGGATCGCTACGGCCACATTTACGCCGGCGTCAGCTAGTTTCCCCGCGGTCGCCAACCGCGCGGGCTGTTGGTCTGCCTGGACGGCAACAGCCACAAGATTCGTTGGGAGTACCGGGCCGCCGGGGCCGTCGAATCGACCCCCGTCATCGGCGACGACGACGTGATCTATTTCGGCGACAACACGGGCCAGATTCATGCCGTCGATTTCCACGGCCAGGGGCTTTGGACCGCGCAGGTCGGCGCCCCGGTGCGTTCGGCCGGCACGATTCTTGCCCCCGGCCGCGTGGCCTTCGGTCTGGACAACGAGACGCTGGTCGTGTTGGAGTGTTCCTCCGGCGGCCTGGCCGCCGAGGGCTGGCCGAAGATCGGCCGCACCCTGGGCCAGACCGGCACGGAGTAATTCTATGTATCCGGCACACGCCGTGTGCCGCTGAACCCAACGGCACACGGCGTGTGCCGGACACGTAGGGTGGGTCAAGCGAAGCGCAGCCCCACCATCTCCCCTCGCCCGCTTTGCGGAAGAGTGGCAGCGACTCGGTCGCCGGGTGAGGGCGGCTGGGGCTGTCAGGCGGTCCGCCTTTCCGCGCTGCGTGCAGCCGACGGACAAGGTCAAGAAGCGAGCCACTTGGGACCGGCGTGTACTCATCACGCTCCGCCGTGATGAAAAGGCATCACGACGGAGCGTGATGAGT
>CAYYBU010000233.1:0-5520 GCA_964469945.1 uncultured Planctomycetaceae bacterium | reverse complement strand
CGCGGATGGGCATGGCGAAGCCGCCGCACACCACGTCGCCCAGCACGTCGTAGAACACGTAGTCGAGTTTCTGACTGGCGTCGTAGGCGCCCAGTTGTTCCAAGAGGTTGATCGAGGTGATGATGCCGCGGCCGGCACAGCCGACCCCCGGTTCCGGGCCGCCCGATTCCGTACACGTGCAACCGCCGAAACCGGGGCGACGGATATCGTCCAACTCGACGTCCTCGCCTTCCTCACGGAGCGTATCGAGCACCGTTTTCTGGGCCAGGCCGCCCAAGAGCAAGCGTGTCGAATCGGCCTTGGGATCGCAACCGACCACCATGACCTTGCGGCCCATTTCCACCAGGGCCGCCACGGTGTTCTGCGTGGTCGTCGACTTGCCGATGCCACCTTTGCCATAAATGGCGACTTTCCTCATGCTGATCGTCCTCGTATGTAATGTTGACGGTGCTTCGTTCGCAAAGACGGGACTGCATAGAAGCAAGTGCCGCGCCGAAACGCCGCGGAAAACGAAAAAGGGGCAAAAGCCGCGTGAAACAGGGCCTAATGCGTGCCCGCCACTGATCGACGCGGATATCGCGATTACGGAAAGGAATGTCAGCCGGGCCGTGCTGCGGTCGGCTTCCGACCGCCTTGCGTCGCGCGCAATCGCTTGACATCAAAGCAATTAGGCGACGCGGGACAAGAATGTCACAGGGTTTCCACAAAAAGGAAAGCTTTGCGCCGGATACTTTGGCTTGTAGCCCGAAGGGCTTCCATAACATAGTCCAGGGTTGCCACGCGGCGCGAGAGGGGAGCCACGAAACCCTGCTGTTCCCGGTACGGAAAAACATTATAATACTACTGTGTTGGAGCCCGATCGATCTCTTTCCGCGGAGGCCGGCCATGGACGAACTGCAACGTCAGGTGCGGCGAGCGCAACGGCGGCTCGCCTGGCAACGACTCGTCGGGGCGCTGGGCTGGTGCTGGTTCACGAGCCTGCTGGCCGCCGTGGCCTTGATCGCCGTCGATAAGTACCATCCCCTGGGTGTGGCCGATTGGATCTGGGGCGTCGCGGCCCTGGCCGCGGGCTTGTTGGCCGCCTTGGCCTGGACCGTGCTGACGCGGCGCAAGCCGCTCGATGCGGCCATCGAGATCGATCGCCGCTACCATCTCAAAGAGCGCATCTCCAGCACGCTGGCCATGCCGGTCGAGACGCGCCAGAGCGAGGCCGGCCAAGCCCTGGTCGAGGATGCCCTGCGGCGCGTCGGCCGCATCGACCTGGCGGAGAAGTTCGCCGTGGCCCCGCCGCGACAACTGGCCGTGCCGCTGTTGCCCGCCGTGGCGGCCGTCCTGGTGGCCTTGCTCGTCAGCCCGGCGGCGGTCAACCAGCAGGCGTCGGGCAATTCAGCCACCGCGGCGGAAACCAAGCAGCAGGTGAAGAAAGCGACCGAGATGTTGCGCCGCAACCTGGCCGATCGCCGCCAGCAGGCCGAGAAACAAGGGCTCAAGGACGCCACCGACCTGCTGAAGAAGTTGGAAGAGGGGAGCAAGCAGTTGGCCGAGGAGCCGCAGCGCGAAAAGGCCATGGTCAAACTCAACGACCTGTCGCGGCAGTTGCAGCAGCGGCGTCAGGAACTGGGCGGGGCGGAAAAGCTCAAGCAGCAGCTCGATCAACTGAAGAAGGTCGATCAGGGGCCGGCCGACAAGCTGGCCAAGGCCCTGGCCCACGGCGATTTCAAGAAAGCGGCCGAAGAGTTGAAGAAACTCCAAGAGCAGCTCGACAACAAGAAACTGGACGCCAAGCAGAAGGAAGACCTGGCCAGTCAGATGCAGCAGATGGAGCAGAAGCTCAAGCAGATGGCCGACGCCGCCCAGGCCGCCCAGGGCGATTTGAAGAAGCAGATCGAGCAGTTGCGCCGCGACGGTCAAATGGCCGAGGCCAACAAGCTCGAAGAGCAACTGAACAAACTGGCGGAGCAGGCCCCGCAGATGCAGCAAATGCAGCAGATGGCCAAGCAATTGGGGAAGTGTTCGAAGTGCCTGCGCCAAGGAGGCCAGGACGGCGAGGCCGCCAAGGCCATGAAGCAAATGCAGGCCGGGCTCGACGACATGCAGCAGCAACTGGACGAGCTCGAGACGCTCGACGGGGCCATGGAGCAACTGGCCCAGACCCGACAGCAGATGAATTGTCCCCATTGCGGCGGTGCCGGCTGCGAGCAGTGCCAGGGCAAGATCCCCGGCATGGGGCTCGGTCCGGGCCGCGGCTCGGCGGAACGGCCGGAAAACAAGACCGACACGTCGCTCTACGACTCGCGGGTGCGGCAGAAGGTGGGGGCCGGCGCCGGTCTGATCACCGACATGGTCCCGGGGCCCAATGTTCGCGGCAAGGTGGAGGCGGAGATTCAGCAGCAGTTCGACACGGCCCGCCGCGGTTCCACCGATCCGCTCAGCGGCCAGCACATCCCCCGCAAACACAGCGAGCAGGCGCGGGAGTATTTCGACCGCTTTCGCGAGGGGAAGTGATAGGAAGAGGTCTTAGGACTTGGGTCTTAGGTTTCCGGGAGACGGGAAACTACCCGCCGGTGTAGGGAACGCCCTCCGTGGCGTTCCATTTCACTGGTAACGCCTGGAACGCCACAGAGGGCGTTCCCTACAGCGATACGCCCCTCCCAAGACCTAAGACCTGTTCTGTCACTTCCCCTGGACGCGACGTGGAATGGTGAAGGAATACAGGCAGATGACCGCCCCCGTGGAGAGGAAGCTCCACGGCCACCAAGGAGCGGGTACGATCTGTTTGGCGGGCCCTTCCTGCGGCGCGCCGGTGAAGGAGAAGAATGAAGGCTGCTGCTCTTCGTGCGACCGCAGATCGACGTGGTCCACGGCCAAACATTCGACCCCCAGGATGATCAGAAAGATTCCGATCGCTAAGAAGAAGGATCGCCACATGATGAAAACTCCTGCACGGCTCCGTGGAAATACCACCTCGATTTGATCGACCATCGCCCGCAACTGGCTGGAGCGTTCCCCCCGCAGTTCGCCCGCGATGGCCGTCGGCGGGTTCCATTTGTGCCGAGCATAGCAAGCGTGTCGGGGCGGCGGCGGAGAAACGTTGGTGTAAATGGGGTTTTTAGCGAAGCGGCAATCAATTTGCCGATTGCGCAAAGCCGATAAAAGAGGTGGAGGGCCGGCAAGCTAGCTGTGGTTGTTTGCCCGCCAGGGATTTCGTATAATGATATCGTAGAAGCCAATCCTAGCGGCCCCCCGCTTGAAGCAACCTAGGGGAGCCCCAGGGGACGCCACTGCCATCCGCGGGAGCCTCACGACATTGGTGGACAAGCCCAAGATCCTGCTGATCTCCGATCCTCGCGAAGACGTGGGACCCGTGCTCACCGGAGTCGCCCAGACGCACGAGATCGTCGTGGTGCAGAACCCGATGCGGGCGTTGGCGTTGTTGACGCGGGAGAAGTTTGCCGGCGTGTACGTCACGGCCAACTATTTCCGCGAGGCCTTCGATATCGGCAAATTGCTGCAAAACGAGCAAATCCTCGAAGGCATGCCCGACGGCGTGGCCCTGCTGGAGAGCGATAATACGATCCTCTGGGGCAACGGGCGGATCTGCGAGTGGAGCGGCCGCGGTTCGGTCGCCGGGGTAAACTTCTACACCGCCTTGGGCAGCCCGGAAATCCTGGGACCCGATTTCTGCCCCTTCCATACGGCCCTGGCCACCGGCCAGAGCACCAGTTCCACGCTGCGGAGCCAGGAAAACCGATACTTTCACGTCCATGCGGCCCCGGTGCGGGAGATCAGCGGTTCGCCGCGGCACCTGATCATCACCGTCCGCGACGTGAGCAACGAAGTGCAGCAGCAGCAGAAGCTGGCGGCCATTCACCAGGCTGGCATGGAGTTGGCCGACCTCACGCCCGAAGAGCTCTTTCACATGCCGGTCAAAGAGCGCATCGAGTTGTTGAAGTCCAACATCGTCCACTTCACCAAGGACCTGTTGAACTTCGAGGTGGTCGAGATCCGGCTTTTGGACCAGAAGACCAACCGCCTGGAGCCGTTGCTCTCGGTGAACATGACGCCCGAGGCGGCCAACCGCGTGCTTTATGCACTGCCGCAGAACAACGGCGTGACCGGCTTCGTCGCCGCCACCGGCAAGAGCTACCTTTGCGAGGACACGACCGAGGACCCGCTCTACCTGGAAGGCGTTTGCGGCGCCAAGAGCTCGCTCACCGTGCCGCTGATGTGGCACGACGAGGTGATCGGCACCTTCAACGTGGAGAGCATCGAGCCGCGGGCGTTCAGCGAGAGCGACTTGCAGTTTCTGGAGATTTTCAGCCGCGACGTGGCGGCGGCCCTCAATACGTTGGAACTGCTGGTGGCGGAAAAGGCCAGCACGGCGGCGGAAAGCGTCGAGGCCATCCACAGCGCCGTGGCCTTGCCCGTGGACGAGATCCTCAACGAGGCGGTCAACGTCATGGAGCGCTACATCGGCCACGAGCCGGAAGTCGTGGAACGCTTGCAGCGCATCCTCCGCAACGCCCGCGACATCAAACAGGTGATTCAGAAAGTGGGACAGAAGATGGCCCCCGCGCAGGCCCATCCGCAGACCATGCAGGTCGAGCCGCGGCCGACCTTGCAGGGCCGCCGCGTGCTGGTGGTCGATGCCGACGAGAACGTCCGCAGCGCGGCCCACGACCTGCTGGATCGCTACCGCTGCACGGTGGAGACCGCTCACGACGGCGGCGAGGCGGTCTTCATGGTCCGCGCCCTGGTCGACAACGCCTACGACGTGGTCATCGCCGACATCCGCTTGCCCGACATGAACGGCTACGAGTTGATGCTCAAGCTTCAGGAGGTCATGGACCCGGTGCCGCTGGTGCTGATGACCGGCTTCGGCTACGATCCGGGCCATTCGATCGTCAACGCCCGCAAGGCGGGGCTGCCGGCCTACGCCATTCTCTACAAGCCGTTCCGTCTCGATCAACTCGTCAACGCGGTCGAGCGCATCATCGAAACGCCGGGCCCCGTGCCGCAGGCGTGAACGTAGGAGGCACACGCCGTGTGCCGTAACTGGCGGACGGCACACGGCGTGTGCCTGCTACACTAGAGCTTGAAGATGGACGTTGCCTTGCTATTGCTGGCCCTGCTGGGACACGCCGCCCTGTGGGTGGCTCTGGTCAATCGCATTCACGCCCAGGGCTTGCCGCGCTGGATCATCAAGCTCACCACGACCAGCAGCCTGCTGCTGATGGCGTGCATTCCCGTGGCGGCCGCCTGCTGGTGCTTCGCCTGGGGGCCGGCGCTACAAGCGCTGCGCGACGGCACATTTTTCCGCTCCCTTCCGGCCGGCGCGATGTTCTATCTGCTGATCTGCTGGATCGGCGCCGCGGTGACGATTCCCCGTTGGGTCCGCCGGCACCTATTGCACCGTCCGCCGGCGATCGTCCGTTTCCACCGCATCCGCAGCCTGTTGCGCAGCGCGCGGCGCGCCCCCGCCGCCGGCGCGCAGCCGCACCACTTTCTCGTGCGTCTGCC
>CAYYBU010000232.1:0-5535 GCA_964469945.1 uncultured Planctomycetaceae bacterium | reverse complement strand
TTCGGACGCAGCAAGATCGACAGTCTTGAGGACTTCGACGCCGCGCTGCGGACCTATCGCAGCGGCGAGCACATTCACGTGCTGGCCCATCGCGGGGCCAAAGCCTTGGATGTCGAGGTTACGCTGGCGCCGCAGCGCTAGACAAGTCGCAGGGATTGTCCCTATGCCCGTTTACGGGCATTTCCGCCTGCGGCGGAAAAGGGGCGTAAACGCCCCTGCGACACGTCGTCACTCGCCCATGCCGGCAGGCCCCTCACCGGGCCACGGGGGAAGGTCCGCTAGAAAAGCACGGTGGACTGTGGCTCAATTCTTGAACTTGCCACCCGGCCGCGCACCGCGGTAGGATGGCGTCCGCGATAACCCCGTTCGACGCCGCGACGTTGGACGGTCGCTTTGCTCATTGAGAATGTAGGTCAGGCACCCCGTGCCTGACAGTCGCCGCACGAACGGCGTCAGGCACGGGGTGCCTGGCCTACCGATGAATCCACCCAGGCGATGGGAACAGCCGGCCACCCCCGAAGCGGCCAAACTGGAATTCTGTTGACCAACATGGAAACACGCCGCATCCGCCGTCCGTTACGTTCCCTCGCCTTTGTCGCCCTACTGATGGATGGGCCCGCTTTCGCCGGCCGCCCGTCCTTCTCAGCCAACCCGCAAGGGGGTATGATGGGAAGGTTCGTTGCCTCAAAATTGTGACTGCCCCATGAATACCGCCGAAACCACCTCGAACCGTACCACGCCCGAGCCCCTGCCGGCCAATATCCCCGCTATCCAGCCCGGCGGTGGGGCGTGCTATCGCATCGAATTGGCCTGGGGCCGTTGGCGGCGCTGGTGGCTGAAACACTGTCGCCCCGGCTACGTCCGCCGCATGGCTGCGTTGCGGCAGGGAGACGACCAAGGGGCGCCGCACGAAATCCTCGACCCCCGCGACCTGAAGTACTGCCGCAATCGTTGCACGTGCCATTGGGCCGCCGGCGACGATCCGTTCCGCTGGCGCGGCCGCATCCCCTTCGCCCGCTGGGGACTGGGCGAGTTGCTGTTGATGGGTGTGCCGCTGCTCGGCTTGACGCTGTCGGCGGCCTGGTTCTGCTGGTATCTGGCGCCGCTGCCGGCCGCGGGCCTGTGCCTGGTGGTCTATTTTTTCCGCGATCCGCCGCGGCGCGTGCCCCAAGAGTCCGGACTGCTGGTGTCGCCGGCCGACGGCGCCATCGCCGAAATCACCCGGCTGGAACACGACCCGTTCATCGACGGTCCGGCGGTGCGGATCGGCATCTTCCTGTCGATTTTCAACGTCCATTTGAACCGTGCCCCGCTGGCGTCGCGGGTGATTGCCTTGCGTTACGCGCCGGGCGAGTTCCTCAACGCCCTGAAACCGGAAAGCGCCCTGCGGAACGAAAACATGTGGATCGGCCTGGAGGAAGAGTCGCCGCCGCATCGCCGCCTGGCCGTGCGGCAGATCTCCGGGGCCATCGCGCGGCGGATCGTCTGCGACCTGCGGCCCGGCGAAGTGCTCGATCGCGGGCAGAAATTCGGCATGATCAAGTTGGGCTCGCGCACCGAGTTGATCATGCCCGACGTGGCAGGACTATTGATCGACGTGCAGATCGGCCAGCGTGTGCGGGCCGGCAGCAGCGTATTGGCAAGGTTGACCACGGCCGCGGAGCCCCGTCCCAAGTAAAAGTATCCGGCACACTCCGTGTGCCGCCGGCCAACGGCACACGGAGTGTGCCGGATACATGGAAACCCCAAGACCGTATTTCCCGCCATGCGACCCATCCGAACCATAGCCATGTTTCCGACGATGCTGACCCTGGGGAACCTGGTCTGCGGGTTCTTCGCCATCGTGGTGGCGGCCCGGGTGGATGCGCCCACGCGGGAGATGATCATCAATCCGATCAAAGACCCCACCAACGTGATGTACAGTGGCTGGCTGATTTTCCTGGCGATGGTTTTCGACGCCTTGGACGGTTATGTGGCCCGGCTGTCGCGGACCGCCAGCGATTTCGGCGCCCAGTTGGATAGTCTGAGCGACCTGGTCACGTTCGGCGTGGCGCCGGGGTTCCTGCTGGTGAAGATGTGCCCGCAGTTCGCCTTCTTGCATCGCGACGCGGTGTGGGTGATTGCGGCCTCGTTTGCGGCCTGTGCGGCCTTGCGGCTGGCGCGGTTCAACGTCGAGACCAGCGACGAGGACGAGCATCTGCACTTCAGCGGCTTGCCCAGTCCGGCGGCGGCCGCGGCCATTGCCGGCTTCGCCATCATGTTCTATACCTTGCGGAAGGAAGACAACCCGCTGCGATTCGCGCAGCAGATCGATACGGCGTTGCAAGCCGTGTTGCCGCTGTTCGCGCTGGTGGTGGCCCTGCTGATGGTGTCGCGGATCCCGTATCCACACGTAATCAACCAGATCTTTCGCGGCCAGCGGACCTTCGGGCACGTCGTGGCGGTGATTTTTGCCCTGGTGGCGGTGGCCGTGATCCGCAGTTATTCGGTGCCGATCATCTGCTGCATGTTCGTCTTTTACGGCCCGGTGCATTTGTGCTGGCAAAAGTTCGTGGAGCGGCGACACCAGGAAGATCCGCTGTTTTAAGGAGCGTTGCATAGTTGCAGGAGGAATCCCTGTAGGGAACGCCCTCCGTGGCGTTCCGTTTTGCGAGCAACCCACGGAACGCCGCGGAGGGCGTTCCCTACAGATTGACCATTCATTTTCGAGGTACTCAAGCCATGTTCTCCGGAATCGTCGAAGCGTTGGGCACGGTGGCGGAAGTGCGCAGCGAACCGCCCGGTTGCCGCCTGATCATCCGTCATGAAAAAATTGTGGCCCAAACGGCCGTGGCCGACAGCGTCTCCATCAACGGCTGCTGCTTGACGGTCGTCGGCGTCGAGGGCGATACCATGGCCTTCCAGGCCGGCCCGGAGACGTTGGCCCGGACCAACCTGGGCGAGCTGCGCAGCGGCAGCCTGGTCAACCTGGAGCGGGCCTTGGCGGTGGGCGGCCGGCTGGGGGGGCATTTTGTCAGCGGCCATATCGACGGCGTCGGCCAACTCGCCGAGCGCAAGGACCACGGCGACTGGTCGACCTTTTCGTTTTCCGTTCCCCGCGCGCTGAGCCGGCAGATGGCCTCCAAGGGATCGATTGCCGTGGACGGCGTCAGCCTGACGATCGTCGATTGCGAACCGGATCGCTTCAGCGTGGCGCTGATTCCCTATACCCTGACGGTCACCACGCTCGGCCCGTTGCGGTTGGGCGGCACGGTGAACCTGGAGACCGACATCCTGGCGAAGTACGTGCAGCGGCTGGTCGAAGCCCGCGAGTGGAAGGCCTAAAGCGCTCCCAATGTAGCAGGCACACGCCGTGTGCCGTCCGCCAATTACGGCACACGGCGTGTGCCTGCTACAGTTCCGGTAACTCATTCATCTATGCGTGCTGAGGGCCCTTCATGTCAACCGGATCTTCCAACAATCAGACGCTCTCGTTTCTGCTTCGCCGCTTCCGCGAGGCGGGGATCCGGCCGCAGATCAGGCTGGGGCAGAATTTTCTCATCGACCTGAACCTGCAGCGTTTGCTGCTGGAGACGGCCGTGCTGGGGCCCGACGACGTGGTCTTGGAGATCGGCACCGGCACCGGAGCCTTGACCGCCCTGATGGCCCAGCGGGCGGCCACCGTGGTCACCGTGGAACTCGATCGGCAGTTGTTCCAGATGGCCAACGAGGAGCTTTTCGGGCTGGGCAACGTCACCATGATCCAGGCCGACGCCCTGAAGAACAAGAATCGCCTCAATCCGCTGGTGTTGGAGGCGGTGACGGCGGCCTTGGCGGTCTCGCCGGCCCGACGGTTCAAGCTGGTGGCGAATCTGCCCTACCAGGTGGCCACGCCCATCCTTACGAACTTGTTGGCCTTGGACCGCCCGCCGGAAACCATGACCTGTACGATTCAGAAAGAAGTGGCCGAGCGCGTGATCGCGCGGCCGGGCACGAAGGATTACGGCGCCTTGGCCATTTGGATCCAAAATCAATGCCGCGCGGAAATCGTGCGAATCCTGGCCCCTTCGGTCTTCTGGCCGCGGCCCAAGGTCTCCTCGGCCTTTCTGCAAATCGTGCTCGACCCGCAGCGTCGCGGGCGGATTACGGAGCGGGCGTTCTTCCACGATTTCGTCCGCGCCCTGTTCTTCCACCGCCGCAAGTATCTGCGTTCGCAACTGCTTACCGCCTGCCAGGACCGGCTCGACAAGGCCGCCGTGGACCGCTTGTTGATCGAGCAGGGCCTGGACGGCACCGACCGCGCCGAACAGCTTTCCCCCGATGCCGTGTTGGCCTTGGCCGAGGCCGTGTGGGCGGAGTTGGCCGGCACGGCCTGATACCCAAACCGCGCCCGGTTGACACGTCGGGTTCCACTGCTGGACAGGCCAGCAGTGGCACCCATCAATTCAGGTCCGTTGGCGTACTAAGGATTCCCCTTAACTGGGTTTTTTGCCGGGCCGCGGGGATTTTTTTCGCTGCGCAAGCCGTGACTGGCTCACGACTTGCCATCGCTCGGCGGGCAATTTCCGTGCTGCGGGGCCTGGCAGGGCCACGAGCGGCGGGGTTTGACGCCGCCGGGCGAGACCGATTAAGATGGTGGTGGGCGCTGGAGACCGTCGGGCACAACTCGGCATGACGCAATTCGTTCCCAGCGGACCAGACGCCACGAACCAAAGGACCGGTTATGCAATTCATCGAAATGTCGGGGAGGGTCTTGAAACGCATCGTCAGCAGCGAGGAACTGCACCCGGACGAATTGGACCGCGTCGGCGTCAGTGATGAAAGCGTGGTCCGCATCAATCGTCAGGGCGATATCGAACTCCGCCGCAACAATTGCTGGGACATCATTGGCGGACTGCTGGGCGAATTCGAGCACCGCGTTCGCAAGGAGAGCCGCTTGGACTGGGCCGACTGCGGACGCCGCAGTTGCGGCGCGGCTGTCTCCGCCTACTCCGAGGCCGAATAGTCCAAAGTATTCGGCACACTCGATGTGCCGGATAAATTTCTGCGGCCGTTATTGACCTGCCAGCCCCGCCCGGGGCATTCATCCGGCTACTCAGAACCCGGTTTTCGGGGCGAGAGACTGGGGGACCACGGGGGCTTGCGCGGACGGCCCGGGAAGAATGACGGGCGGCCCAGCATGGGTCGCGTTGGCCGCTTCCAGCGCCGACACGCGATGTTCCAGCGAGTCCAACCGCAACTTCGCGTCGGAGTTCTCCTTGTTGAACAGGCTCAGGCTGAGACAGCCACGCTCAATGTCCAAGGGCGTCGAGCATGGACTGACGCGTGCAGTGCAAATCGAAGGGGTGGCTATATCATGGCCCCCACCTCGGTGTCAAGGCCAACTACTTGCCGAGGAACCCCTGCACGACGGTGTCGTTGCCGCCTACCTTCGCCGCCCGTTCCAGCAGCGGCTTGGCAAGTTCTTGCTTGCCATCGAAATAGTAGTGAATCCCCAACATCAGCGCCACGTTGCCGTTGGCCTGGTCATCCTCGGTGGCCTTGGCCATGCTATCG
>CAYYBU010000231.1:0-5537 GCA_964469945.1 uncultured Planctomycetaceae bacterium | reverse complement strand
AAGCCGCGCAATGCGGTTCTGCCCGGGACAGCGGTTGTGCGGGTTTCCTTGTACGCCCCGGCCAGCCACGTAGGTCAGGCTGTGCCTGCCATGCCTGATCCGTCAGGCACAGCCTGACCTACAGCCTGACGTGCCTGATCCGTCAGGCACAGCCTGACCTACCGTTGGCATAGCTCCCGCAGCGCGGCCAAATTGACCTGGTCCCAGTCTCGCCCCCCCTCCATGCCTTTGGGGGTTTCCAGATACATGGGCGTGTTGCGAAAACGACGGTCGCGGACCAGGGCACGAAACCCTTCGCAGCCGATCCAGCCCCGGCCGATGTGGGCGTGGCGGTCCACCCGCGAGCCCAGTTCACGCAGACTGTCGTTGAGATGGAAGGCGCGGATCTGCCCGACGCCGACGATGTGGTCGAACACGCGCATCGTGGCCCGATACTGCCGGCTGCCGGCCAAGGGATAGCCGGCCGCCAGTACGTGGCAGGTATCGAAGCAAACGCCCAACCGTTCGGGACTGGCGACGGCCGCCAGAATGGCGGCCAGGTGCTCGAACCGGCAGCCGATCGAGGTGCCCTGGCCGGCCGTGGTCTCCAGCAGGCAGCCGGCTTTCACATGCCGGGTCTGGCGGTCGATTTCATCCAGCGCTGCGACGATCCGCGCCAACCCGGCGGCCTCGCTGCTGCTGGTATAGGCCCCGGGATGGGCAACGACGTAGGCGATGCCCAACTGTTCGGCCCGCAGCAGTTCCTGCACCATGGCGTCCACGGATTTCCGCCACAGCGCGTCGTCGGGGCTGGCCAGATTGATCAGATAGCAATTGTGGGCCAGCGGATAGCTGACGCCCGTGGCGGCCAGTGCGGCGCGGAATTGCCCGGCCTCGGCGGCCGTGATGGGCTTGCCGCGCCACTGGTTGTTGTTCTTGGTGAAAAGCTGCACGCAATCGCAGCCCAACGCAGCGGCCCGCTCGACCGCTTTGTGGTATCCGCCGACAATGGATTGATGTGCGCCCAGAATGGCCATGCCAGCACCATATCAGGCCGCCGGCGAAAACGCCAGCCACCATCCTTGCACGGCCATGCCGACCGGGTTATGATGCGTGACACTCCGCGATTGCACTGGTTGCCGCGGCCCGCCGCCTCGATACGCCCGAAAAAGGCTCCCTCCATGGTCCGACCTGTCGCCGTCGCCACGCCGGAGTTGACCGCCCAGCGTCCCTGGTATCGTCAACTCAATAGCTACCACTGGCTGGTGCTGGGCGTCTGCACCCTGGCTTGGTTGTTCGACTGTCTGAACCAGCAGATTTTCAATCTGACCCGCAAGCCGGCGATGGCCGATCTGCTGTCCGCCTCGCCCGGCGATCCGATGGTGGCCCTCTTTGGCAGTCGAAGCACCGCGGCCTTGTTGATCGGCTGGGCCACTGGCGGCATCATTTTCGGCATCCTGGGCGATCGCATCGGCCGGGTGAAGACCTTGCTCATCATGATCTTGTCGTATTCGGCTTCCACCGGATTATGCGGGCTGGCCCGGGGACCCTGGGACTATATCGTCTACTGTTTCATCATGGGCATGGGCGCCGGTGGCATCTTTCCCGTGGGCTGCACCCTGGTGGCGGAAAGCTTGCCCGACCGCACCCGGCCCCAGGCCCTGGGCATGTTGCAGGCGTTCTCGGCCTTCGGCAATGTGAGCGCCGGTTTCATTTGGCTGGCCATGATCGCCCTCTGGTCGCACAATTACATCGCCACCCCCTGGCGATGGCTCTTCAGCGTGGGCATCCTGCCGGCGCTGTTGTCGATCGTCGTGGCCCGGCGTTTGCGCGAGCCGGAAGTTTGGCGGCAAGCCGTGGCCGCGGGAAAACTGACCAAAAGGGCCGGCTCCCTGGCCGAACTGTTCGGCGATCCGCGCTGGCGGCCGCGTGCCATCGTCGGCCTGCTGCTGGCCTCCTCCGGCGTCATCGGACTTTGGGGGATCGGCGTTTTCAGCAACGACCTCACGCAATCGTTCATCGGCAAACAATACGACGACGCCCGCCGGGCCGAACATGAGGATCAAAAGGACCTCCAATTCGTTGCCTTGGTGGTGGCCTCGCCCGCACAACTCGACATGGCCGACAGCAAAATCCGCCAGATCCAACCGAAAGACCTGCTGGATGGCAAAGACGCCGACGGCAAACTCATCGAGCCGAAATTGCTCTACGACACGGCCTTGAGCCTTCAAAAGGAAGGCAAGACAGTCACGCGCGAAAACATCCTGACGCGGCTGGATCAGCCGCGGCTGAGTCAGCCGGGTAAGGATCGCCCGGGCCAAACCGCGGCAGAACGGGCAAGTCGCCAAGCGCAACTCAAGCTCGATGGTTCCACCACGGCCTCGCTGGCGGACCACGTCGAGCGTATTTTGACGCGGCAGAAAGCCCGCGGCATCCTGTCGCTGCAATGGGCGGCGGTCACGCTGATCATGTTCAACGTGGGGGCCTTCTTCGGCATGTACGCCTTCGCGCGCATCACCCAACGTATCGGCCGGCGTCCCACCTTCGCGCTGTTCTTCGTGGCCGCCGGGCTCACCACCGCCTTCGCCTTCCTCTACATGTCAAAGCCCAGCCACTTGTTCTGGATGGTGCCGCTGATGGGCGCCAGCCAGCTTTCGCTGTTCGGCGGCTATGCCATCTACTTCCCCGAGCTGTTTCCCACGCGGCTGCGGAGCACGGGCACGTCGTTCTGCTACAACGTCGGTCGCTACGTGGCCGCCATCGGCCCGCTGGGCATCGGGCTGCTGACCAGCTACGTTTTTTACAACCCGGCCAATCCCGTGCAGGCCACGCGTTATGCGGGTGTGACCATGTGTTCGTGTTACCTGGTCGGGCTGGTCGCCCTGCTGTTCGCGCCGGAAACCAAAGGCCAACCCCTGCCGGAATAGAAAACCTACTTTTCCGCCACCGGTTTCTGTCTCGCTGCCGCCAGCGCTGGGCTGATGGGCTGAAACCGCATCCGCGATGCACTGGACTGGGCAACGCCGACACACGTCTCGGCCAGGAAGCGTCCCTTGGTACGCCGTTTCGTCGTCGGATCAATGAGGCTCACATTGTCGCCTTTTTGCAGAATGACGCCTTCGGCCGCCGTGCCGGGCGTGATCGTGGCATCCCGCGAGGCATCGCCCGCCAGCCAGTGCCCCTGCCCCAGGCCATCGAGCAGGTAGACTTCGTAGTAGCAGTGGCCGGGAATGCGGACCAGCCGGGCCGGAAAACCGCCGGCGCGCAGCATGGCCACCGTCAAGCTGTTCATCTCGGCGCAGACACCGCGGCGAAGTTGTAGCGTCTGCATACAGGTGTTGACGTTCTCCAAATCACCGGCAAACTCGATGTTCTTGTGGACCCACTGGTGGACCGCCTGGACCATCTCCCAAGCGCCCTGGCGATCGCCGACAGCCTCCTCGGCGGCCTTGCCGACCTGGGGATCGTCGCTTTCGATCTTGGGACTCGGGGCCAGGTAAACGGCCAACTTGCGCTCCTTCGCGTGCGGGTCGGGGGCCCGAAACTGCTTCACGTCGGGCAGTGCCGCCGTGGGAGCCAGCCGTTGGACCTCGAAGGTGACCACCGCCCGAACCTGGCGGCCCGCCGGCACCGACGGAATCTGGATCGCCATCTGCCGGCCAACGTCCTTGATGTTGCGATAGTTGACCACGGCGCCGGGCGGCAGATCGTCCTTGACCACGCGCACGCGTTGCTGGTTCGGCCAGTCACCGGGAACGGTCACCGTGCCGATGACATTCTTGAACCCACCGCCGCTGGCCTTCAGGACCATGCCGAACTCGACTTGCTGCGGCGAACCCTGTGGCATCGCGGGCGAATCGTCTTGCGTAAAGCCGAGCGTTTCCAAGCACAGCCAGCAGGCCGCGGCCGCAAGCAGCCATCGCAAGGGCCGTAGCAAGCAGCCATGTATTTCCTCGCTCACGATGTTTTCACCCTCCACGGTCTTGAGTGAAGTCGCAACTGTAGGGAACGCCCTCCGTGGCGTTCCGTTTTCGCGGCAACGCCCGGAACGCCACGGAGGGCGTTCCCTACAGGAATTGGTACAACGCCATTGTTTATCTTCCACCCAGGATCCAATATTATAACCTCAGCGCGCAAATCGGCCCGGGGCGCAGCTCAGCGCCAGCCAAGCCAAAAGGTAGCAACCCACGCCGATCAGCAGCACGGCACGGATGCCGAAGGAAAGGGCCAAGATCACGGCCAATACCGAGCCGCACACGGAGGTGGCGCCGTTGATGCCGAGCCAGCAGGCGGTCCAGGTTGTCCCTTGGGCGAAAGCCGCCCGCATCCCCAGGGGAAAGCCCATGCCCATGGCCAGCCCCAACGGGCCGAGCAGGCCAGCGGCCAGGGCGATCCGTGCGGGGGTGGCCATGCCGTCCATGTGTTCCAACAGCGGCGGAGTGGCCAGCCCAACGGTCAGAACCACCAGCACTAGCGCCGCCAGACAGCACGGCGCGGCCGCTCCCCGCGCGGCGTCTTTCACCAATACGCTGCTCAGCCAACTGCCGGCGCCGCTGGCCAACAGGAGGCAAAACAGCACCACCGTCATGCCATAGATCGGATGGCCCAAGTAAATGCTCAGCCGCTGCATCATGGCAATCTCGACGAGCATGAAGCCGAGGCCGATGCTGCCGAAATAGAGGAAAAATGGCAACGTACCCCACGGCGGCCGCCGTCGCACCGCCGCCGCCAAGGGCACCAGCACGCACAGTACCGTCAGCGTCAGCACCACGACCAGGAGCATCCCCAGCGTGGTGATGGCGCTCATATTCGGCGTCAGCAAGGGGTCTTTCGGTTGCCGGAAGGTCAGCACGTCGCCAAGCCGCAGCATGTCGAAGAAGAACGGCCGGTCGTCGGTGGGCGGCCTGATGTCGATGGGAAAAGTGCTCGTGAAGTTCTCGAAGTCCTCGCCGGAAGCCAGTTGGGCAAGGGTCTTGTCGACCGCCACCTCCGGGCTGAGCAGAATCTGAAAGGCCATGTCGCCGGCCAAACGGCGCGCCGCGGCCATATCGGCGGCCGAGAAGGGCGCGCGGCTGACCAGCAGCGTGGCAATGCCGGTCGGGCCGGGATCCTTGGCCTCGTGGGGGCGGTACAGAATGAGCAAGTGATCGCGCGGCGAGGCCACGCCGCGATGCCGCAAGGCCGCCACCGCCAGGGCCGTCAGCCGGTAAATGTGGCTCGGCCCACCGTCCGCATACCAACGGCTGAAGGTGATGACGCCGCGGTCGGTCAGCCGCGTCAACATGCAGTCCCATGCCTGGGTGGTATAGAGGGCATTCTCGCTCAGCGCGTAGGCCCCCGCCGCGTTGGCCGCCCAGGTATCGATCAATGACGCCTGAATGATGTCGAAGGACCGCTGCGGCTGGGCCGCCAGGAAGCTGCGGGCCTCGTCATGCACCAGCGTCACGTCGGGCCGGCGGTCGAGATGGCCGGTCAACTCGCCGAAGGGGCCGTTGACGGCGGCCAGAATGGCGCCGTTGAGCTCCACGCCGACGATTTTCGGCTGGTGGAAATAGAGG
>CAYYBU010000230.1:0-5538 GCA_964469945.1 uncultured Planctomycetaceae bacterium | reverse complement strand
GCTTGTGCCACGGAGCCAGTCCCCATTTTCCGCGAACCTTGCGCAGTAGAACTAGTTTGTCGGCAGAATGGGTGCTGCCGGCACGGTGTCCCAGGGTGGAACGTCCAGCACCGGACTGGGCGGCAGCGGCAACAGCGGTGTCGCCGCGGGCGCCGCCTGTTTGGGCGACGTCTGCTGCTGCGATGCCATGATTTCCTGCCTGTTCGCGGAATCCTTGGTTTGCTGCGGCGATGGGTGCGACGCATCGGTCGGTTCTTTCTTCACCGGCTGGGCAAACAGGCCGTCGCGAAGTTGTCTCAGCCGCACCGCCCGCACGCGCAACGACCGCGGCAGCCCGGCTTCCTCGAACCGCTGCGGCTCCAGAAACACCCGCGCCGGATCCTTCAGCCGCCGGGCCACGGCCAGCCGCCACAACAGCCAGCGGTCCGACCAGCGCAGCTCGTGGGCCGTGCAGAGACTGAGGAACAACCGCCGCGGGCCGCGATAGGGCTTGCGTTCCCCCTGGGAAGCCAGTAGCCGCGACAACAGCCACACCACGGTGGTAATACCGGCCAGGATCAACAGCCCCGCGACGACCTCGCTTTTGTCCACGGAACTGGCGTGGCCGCGAAATGAATCGCTGAGATTGTCGATCCGGCTCCGCTCGGCCAGCAACAGGAAATGGCAAGACAGGCTGTGCATGGCTCGACTTATTCCTTTGCGGGCCCTGGGCGTGGCGCGATGGGGACGCGATCCTGGAGGCCCCGTTGCGCGGTCTGCCGCACGACTTCGCTGCGGTCGCGCGTGGCGCGCTGCAGGGCCTGGTAACTGGCCGCTGTGCCACAACGCCCCAGGGCGGCGACGGCTTCCATCCGCACCATGTGGTCCTCGTCGTCCACCATCGCCAGAATAACCCCCTCCAAGGCGTCCACCGCGCCGATCAGCCGCGCGATCGCCAGCGCACGGAGCCGGCGCGTGCGCACCAGCGAACCCAACTCTTCCTTCAGCAGCGGCACGGTTTGCGGATCGATCTTCTTCACCAGCAGGCCGGTGCTCTGCCGCACTTCGTCGTCCAACAGGTCGAAGGCGCCGAGGAAGCGTTTGAAACTGAACTCGGCCAGACTTTCCCGCGCCGCCTTGCGGACCACGGCATGGGGGCTGTCCACCATTTCCACCAGCCCCGGCAACACGCCGGGAATGCCGCGGCTGCGAAGCTGGGACACGATATGGGCCTGCACGTGCGGATCGCGGTCCTCCAGGGCCTTCAGCGCCAGCGTGTTGGCCTCGGCGCCGTGGAATTCGGCCAGGGCATGGGCCGCCTCCCGCCGCCCGCCCGTGCGGCCGTACAGCAGCACGTCCTCAATGGTGAGGAAGGCCTGCAATCGCGGGATGCCGGAGGCCATCACCAGCCGTACCAGGGCATGTTGGGCGGCGTCGTCCAACTGCCGCCAGAGCGAATCGCCGTTCCGCAGCCAGGCCACCGTTTCGACGCGCTTCAGGCTTTGCGCCACGGCCGCCGAAGGCTCGTGACCGATCTTCTTCAAAAGATATTGGACGAACTTCAAGTCGCTCCGCCCGGCAATCACGGCCAACGCGCTGCTGGGCACGTGCGGATCGTCGAGAAAACTCAACAACAGCCGGATCACGCCCTTGCGCGAGCTCTTGTGGAGCACCTCGACCATGGCGGCGAAGGCCGGCTGATGGGGGCTTTGCAGGATCTGCTTCAGGGTCACGTTGTCGCGGCCCACCAACAGCAGAAAGGCCTCGATGACCTCGCGCCGCTTGTGCTGCCCATAGCGCTGCACGGCCGGCTCCAGGGCGCCGACCACATAGCGGCGAATCAACTGCGGATCGCGCCGATCGCTGCGGTCGCGCGTGCCGGCCAACTCGTCGTAGAGATTCTCCAGCAACCCCAACAGGGTGTCGGCGGCCAGGTCGGCATGTGGGCTGTTGGCGTCTTGCAGCACGGTCAGCAAGGTGGGAATCAAGTCGTATTCGCGAAACCACACCGCCGCCTGGCAACCGTTGCGGCACATCTGCACGTCGCTCCCCAGCACGGCATCGCGGAGCGTGCCGGTAATGCGGCCGTGGTGCTGGCGGATGATGGCCTTCCACTCCGGGCTCATGGTGGGCATGCGGCGGAGAATTTCCCGCCCGCCCGCCGGATTGCGGCGATTGAGAATCGCCACCAAGGCCCCCTCCTGGATGGCGGGGTTCGGCGCGTCCAGCGCAGGGAGCAAGACACGAAGGGCGGCTTCGTTCTCCGTCTTCGTCAGCAGCCGCAGTGTCGTCGCCAGGCCTTGCACGGCAGAGAACTCCCGGTGCGCAACAATACCCCGTTGTCCGGCATCGGCCGCCCGCGCGACAAAACTTCACCAGAATTTACCGACACAGCCTACCAGCCTTACCCACTCCACGTACCTTGCGCCAGCCAAACAGGTCTTGCTTGTGGCTGCGGGCGAGGAGACAATCAACGTTTACGCGATTGATTCATTTTTAGTCCTTCCCTACGAGGAGCCCCATGCCGCATACCCTGGCAGAACCTCACGTTTTGGACCGCGAATTCCTCGGTATTCGCGCCAAGTTGATCGAGTTGGCGGCCACCTTGGACCGTATCGACCGCACTCAACGTCCGGTAGCCGCCGATCCGCGGATGGAGCAGATCCGCCGCGGCCTGAAGGCGTTGGCTGGCGAAACGTCCGGCCGGGCGGAAGAAATCCTGATGATTTTTTCCCTGCCCTATGAGCAAGACTGGCGTTGAGCTGCCCCTCGCCCGTAAAGCAGGAGAGCGGAGGGTCCTGATCGGTTGTCTCTTTCCCACGGGAATTTCCATCATGCACTACTTCGATCCTCACATTCACGTCGCTTCCCGCACCACCGACGAACTGGCGGCCATGGCGCGGCTGGGCTGTGTGGTCCTCGGCGAGCCGGCCTTCTGGATGGGCTACGACCGCAGCAGCACGGGCAGCTTCCGCGACTACTTCCGCCAACTGACGGAGTGGGAGCCCAGGCGGGCGGCCAACTACGGCATCCGCCACTACGCCTGGATCGGCATCAACGCCAAGGAGGCGGAAGACGTCGCCTTCGCCCGCGAGGTGATTGCCATGCTGCCGGAGTTTCTCGATCGGCCCAACGTGCTGGGCATCGGCGAGATCGGCTTGCACAAGTGTACGCGTAATGAAGTCGCGACGCTGGAGGCCCTGATCGAGTTGGCCATGCAGCGCGACGAGCAGCTTCTCTTCCACACGCCGCACTTGGAAGACAAGTACAAAGGGACGCGGATGATTCTCGACCTGTTGCGGGCCGACCATCGCGTGGACCGCAGCCGCGTCTGTATCGACCATTGCGAGGAGCACACCATTCGCCTGGCGCTGGACGAGGGCTATTGGGCCGGCATCACGCTGTATCCTGTGACTAAGGCCACGCCGGAGCGGGCCATCGACATGATCGAAACCTATGGTCCGGAGCGGATTCTGGTCAACAGCTCGGCCGACTGGGGTCCTTCCGATCCGCTTGCCGTGCCGCAGTTCATGTATTTGATGCATCGTCGCGGCCATGCGGAATCGCTGGTGCGGCGGATCGTCTACGACAATCCCTTGCAGTTCTTCAATCAGAGCCGCAACTTTCAGTTCCCGCCGGCGGAGTGAGAACTGGTTAGGCCCCTTCACCCACGTAGGGGTTGGTCCGTTTCTCGTCTCCCACGGTCGTGGCGGGGCCATGACCGGGCAGCAGCCTGGTATCGTCGGGAAGCGTGAAGAGCTTCCCGCGAATGCCGGCGGCCAATTGGCCGAAATCGCCGTCGGGGAAGTCGGTGCGTCCCACGCTCCCGGAAAAAATCACGTCGCCCACGAAGGCCAGCATGGGCCGCAACTCGCGGCACAGATAAATGACGTGCCCGGGGGAATGGCCCGGGATGGCGCGAACTTCCCATTCCAATCCGGCCGCGGAAAAAATGTCGCCGTCTTGGACCGTGGCGTCGGCGGGGGGGCTGACCAGGGACATGCCGAACGGCGCCGAGAGGTTCAGGACCGGATCGGTCAGTTTGGCGGCGTCGCCGACGCCGATCAACAGCCGGCACTCCGGCCAGCGTTGCTTCAGCAACCCATTGCCGGCAATGTGATCGGCGTGGCCGTGGGTGACGAGGATGCAGGCCAAAGTAAGGCCCTCCTCGTCCAGGTGGGCAAGAATTTTTTCCGGCTCCAGGCCCGGATCGACCACCACGCAATCGGCGCGGCCTTCCTGCTGGACCACGTAGCTGTTTTCCTCGAATCCTGCCGAGACGATCGCGGCCAGCCGAATCTTGGACAATGTCAAAATTGGTCTCCCCAGGAGAATGCGACTTGGGTAAAATGTGCCGGTTATTATGATCTATGCGCTCGACCCCTGCGCATCCCGCCCGGAAAACGGACTGACGAAGCAAATCATTGTAATCCCGCACAGCGCAATAAGCGATAAGCTCGAGGAGGGACGAACCCCGGCACATCAAGGCCGCGGCTTACCGAAGGTGGAGCCGTGCGGGTCGAGGTCAGTTCGTCCACCCGCAAAAAGCACCGACCAAGGAGGGTTTCTGATGTTTCGGCGCAAACTGATCCCCGGCTGTTGGTTGTCAGCGATGCTGGCACTGACCTTTTCGACGCCGCCCCTCGGGGCGCAAACCATGCCCGCGTCAGGCCCTTCTGGAGGAGGGGAGTACGTCCCGGCAATGGTGCCCCAGCCGCAACCGCCCGCGGGTCTTCCGATCTACCGTGTCGCCGAGCGTACGGCCGGGGTGGTTCCTTCGGCGAGTCCGGAATTGCGTCCGGGCGATCCCAACGAACATCCGCTCATGCCGGCCTTGCGTTGGGCACGCGACGGCCTGATCAATATCGAAAAGATCCAAGACTACTCGGCCACGGTGTGGAAACGCGAGCGGGTCGGCGATAAGTTGGGCGACTACGAGTCCATGTTCGTCAAGGTGCGGCATAAGCCCTTCAGCGTCTACATGTATTTCCTGGGCCCGCCCGCCGAGAAGGGGCAAGAGGTCATTTTCGTGGACGGCGCCAACGACGGCAAAATGTTTGCCCACGCCGTCGGTATCCGCGACACCATGTTTGGCACCGTTTCGCTCAAACCCGACGGCATCATGGCCATGCGCGGGCAACGTTATCCGCTGACCCAATTGGGCATCCTCAATCTCACCCACCGCCTGATCGAGGTGGCCGATCAGGACTGCAAGTACGGCGAATGCGACGTGAAGTTTTCCAAAGGCGCGAAGATCGACGATCGGGTATGCACTTGCGTCCAGGTCACGCATCCGGTGCCGCGGCGCAACTTCTTGTTCAACGTGGCAAGGATCTTCGTCGACGAAGAGTTGAATATCCCCGTGTGCTACGCGGCCTACTCGTGGCCCAAGGAGCCCGGCGGCCCGCCGGAACTGCTTGAGGAGTACACCTATCGCAACGTCAAGCTGAACAACGGTTATACGGACCGCGACTTCGACACGCACAACACCGATTACCACTTCCGCTAAGGCGTCGGAAGACAATTAACTACCGACTTTGTTCTGTAGGGAACGCCCTC
>CAYYBU010000229.1:0-5558 GCA_964469945.1 uncultured Planctomycetaceae bacterium | reverse complement strand
TGGAAGAGGCGCATCAAGCCGCCCATGCCCGGGACCTGGGGCCGTTGGTCGTGGCCGAGGACATGATGCGAAGCGATATCCGACCGCTGACCCCCGACGACACCTTGGACCGCGCCTTGGAACTCTTCGTGGAAAACGACGTGATGGCCTTGCCGATCGTCGCCGATTCGCAGCAGCGGCAACTGATCGGCATGATCCGCCGGCAGGAAATCGCCAGTGCCTATCTGCGCCACATGCACGGCACGCCCGCGAAGCGTTCGTTCGCGGAGCCGGCGTAAGGGCCCGCGTCCGCCGTATTCATGGTTGTTTCCTCGCCTTGACAATCTCAACGGGGCCCCACATGTGTTTGACAATGGCGGCTTCGTTGGAACGTACCGAATCTGGACGAACCGCAACTGCGGGAGGCGGAGTCTTTTTCGCTCCCACAATAGTAGTTGCCGTCGCCGATCAATTCATGCGGTCCGGCCGCTAAGATTTTGGCGATCGGGATGCTCCCTTGTTCGGGGCATCCGCACAACACGGGCTTCCATGCAAGAGCGGCGCGTCTGTGGCAACTATCTCTTCGAGGGCGATGTGTATGCCGGCGAAGCCGTTCTGTTTCCCGGTGGTGTCGAATCTGTTCCATAGGAGAAAAGAAAATGAAGACGAATTGTTGCGGCTTGAGAGTCCGGACGTGGCTCGCCGCGATGGGGGTGATCGCAGCGCTCGGCGCGCTGGCGGTCACCGCCAATGCCATGTCACATCATGCAAGCACGGACCATGCGGCTTCCACCACGGCCTGGTATGCCGAGGCGACGCCGCCGTCCGCCAACGCAGGCCATGCCAGCGCCGGCCCAACGCCGGCCAACGTGGCGACGAACTACGCCAAGGAGATGTCGAAGGCGTTCCACGAAGCGGCCGGCAAGGTCTTGCCGTCGGTGGTGATGATTACCAACACCCCCGCGCCGGCTGAAAAGGCCGCCGAGCAGAAGTCCGCCCCCGAGCAGAACTCGGAGGAAATGCCCTTTGGTTTCAAAGGCACGCCCTTCGGCGACATGTTCAAGAATAATCCGGAATTGCACCATTTCTTCAAGCAGTTCCCCTCGGGGCCCACGCCGGGTACGCCGGAACATGGGATGCGGAGCGCCGGGTCGGGAGTCATCGTGGATCCCGCGGGGATCATCCTCACGAACAACCACGTCGTTGCCGGCGGTGGAAACGTCACGGTCCGGCTGCAGGACGGTCGGGAATTCAAGGCCGTCGACATCAAGACCGACCCGAAAACCGATCTGGCCATCCTGCGCATCAAGGACGGCGGCAAGCTTCCGGCCGCCCGGCTTGGCGACAGCGGCAAGGTCGAGGTCGGCGACTGGGTGTTGGCCCTCGGCCAGCCTTTCGGATTGGAAGGCACGGTCACAGCCGGCATCGTCAGTGCCAAGGAACGCGGCATCGGCCTTGCCGACCGCGAGGATTACATTCAAACCGACGCCGCGATCAATCCGGGCAACAGCGGCGGCCCCCTGGTTGATCTGGACGGCGAGGTCATCGGCATCAACACGGCGATCTCCTCCAACAACGGCGGCTATCAGGGCGTGGGCTTCGCCATTCCCTCGAACCTTGCCAAGTGGGTAGGCGGCCAACTCGAAACGGCCGGCACGGTGAAGCGGTCGTACCTGGGTGTCATCATCCAGCCGGTCACGCAACCCTTGGCCGAGCAATTCAAGGTCAAGGTTCACCAAGGCGTGCTGGTGACCGAGGTGCGGTCCGATACGCCGGCCGCCAAGGCGGGACTGAAGCCGGGCGACGTGATCCTCGATTTTGCCGCCCATGCGGTTTCCAGTCCGCGGCAGTTGCAGGCCCTTGTGGAGGTGTCCAAGGTCGGCAGCAGCGAGCCGCTCACGGTCCTTCGGGACGGAAAGAAGATGGCCTTGAACGTGACCTGCCGCGAATTGCCTTCCGATCTTACGGTGGCAGGCGCCGACTCCCAAGCTTCCGGCAATGCCGAAACCTCTCACTTCGAGAAGTTGGGAATTCAGGTGGCCGATCTCACGCCGCAAGTCGCCGAGCAGTTGGGGATCAAAGCCGAACACGGCGTGGTGATCACGGACGTGCGCGCCGGCAGCCCGGCTGACCATGCCGGTCTGACCAACGGAATGGTGATCACCGAGGCCAACCGGCAAGCGCTGAAAACGGTGGCGGAGTTCCGCAAAGCGATGGAAGCCAAGCCATTGGCGAAGGGCGTACTGCTGTTGGTCCGCTCGGCGGAAGGTAGCCGATTCGTGGTCATCAATCCCGAGCCCGAATGACGGACGGCGCTCTTCGCATTGCGGAGAGCCAACGATCGTCGTCTCCAGTAACCGTTCGCAGGGCGAGGAGAATGGGGACGGGTGCATGTTTTCGGGCGGCGTCGTAAGGGCAAATCGAGCCGAATGGCCGAACAATGGACCAGTCCCCGCCCGCCCGGCGAACGGTTACCTTCTCCACCTCCGGGGTTTGAGGTTTGCAAAGACAGCTTTTCATCAACTTCCGCGATGTGGACGAGCGGCACGCGGCGCTGTCGTATGCTGGCCTCGTGCCGGCAGCGCTGATGGGGCTGGACGTTAATGACCTGCTGGCGCGGACACTGCGCATGCAAGACGCCTGCGCCGCCTGCGTGCCCTTAAGCGAAAACACCCGAACAGAGAAGAGCAAAATGGCCACGGAAACGATCGAAGCACCGATGGCGTAACGGATATCGATTCCGTAGATCAAGGTCGGGGCGGGAACGACGATGATCCCGCCGCCCAGGCCCACCAGGGATCCAAAGAACCCGGCCACCAGGCAGATGCCGAATAGCGATAGCACGAACTCCAAGGGCGACATCATGTAATCTTATGCGCGCTCCGGCTGCTACTGGACTCAACTGTTCTCGAGCATCCATTGCACTGCGGCGCGGCTCAACTCGGCGGCGGTCTTCAAGGTCAGTTTGCCCTTGATTTTCTCGCGGTGCGATTCCACCGTGTTGACGCTGCGATGGAGATGGCGGGCGATTTGGGAAGTGGTGAGCCCCTGGCCGATGAGACGAAAGACCTCCATCTCGCGGTTCGAGAGACGCGCCACCCCCGCCGCTTTCGAAGGTTTGCCGCGGCCGACCGCACTGCCGAGCAATTGCTGGGCCATCTCTTCGCAGAGGAAAATCTTGCCGTTGCGAACGCAGCGAATGGCCTCGACAATCCGACTGGTCGCTTGCCGCTTGTTGATGTAGCCCAAGGCGCCGGCCTGCAGGGCGCGATGCGCGTAGATCGCATCGGGATAGATCGACCACACTAGAACGCCGATCGATTCATCGTAGGCTTTGATTCGCTCAACGAGGTCCAGCCCATTGTCGCTTTCCAACTGGATGTCCACCACAACCACATCGGGGCGGGCCGCCGCAAGGAGCTTCACCGCCGCGGCCACGTCGGCGGCCTCGCCGCAGACCTCCAGGTCGGGCTGGGAGGTGATGCGGACGGCCAACCCCTCGCGGACCGCCGGGTGGTCATCCACGATCAAGACTTTAGTAGCCATCAGCATTGTCTCCGATTACTTTTCAATTTCCACATTTGCGGGGGGGGCAACCAGCCGGCATACGATCCGCGTCCCTCCGCCCCGACGTGGGCCGACCTCAAGTTGCGCTCCGATCAGTGCGGCGCGATAACGCATGGTCCGCAGGCCCATGCCCTCAGCTTGCGCGGCCGCGCTGGACAGTCCCGTGCCGTTATCTTCAATGCTGAGGACACTGTCGCCGTTCTCGCAGGCCAGCGCAATACGGATGTTGTGGGCCCTGCTATGCCGCAGGGCATTGGTGACCGCCTCCTGGGCGATCCGATACAACTGCAAAGAAATGGTCCTGTCGAGGACCGGATCGAGGTGGGAACAGGCGAACTCGCAACGAACGCGAGAGCTTCCGGATGTGGCCGCCACAAGTTGCGCCAGTGCGCCGGCCAGCAACCCCTCCTCCAACTCGATCGGCATCATTCCCCGGCAGAGTCCGCGAACCTTGTCGTAGGTGCGATCGATCGCGGCGGCAATGGTGGCGGCCAGTTTTCCCACGGGCGTTGTGGCCGGCGCAAGCATTTCCGCCAAGGTGACCGCCTTCAGCCCCAGCCCGGTCAACTCCTGCCCAACGTCATCGTGCAGGTCCTGCGCGATGCCGCGTTGGATATCCTCGGCAATCGTCAACAGGTGGCTGATGTCGATGACCGCCGCGCGGCATACTTTCCGCTCTCCCTGGCGATCCTGGACAGCGATGCCCTCGACCAGGGCAGCGACCGCCTGCGCGTCCTTCAGAATCGTGACCTCGCAGGTTTGCTTGGCATCAACCAGCAGTGCCCGGTGGCAGAAATCGGCAAACGCAGCGCGGTGTTCCACGGCCACGAATTGACCGAACCGTTTCTGGACGAGCATGTTGCGGTCCAGGCCCAGCAGCGCGGCCCCGGCCAGGTTCACTTCCAGAATGCGCCCCTGGACATCCCACAGGAAGTAGCCGACCGGGGCAAAATCGAACAGGTCGTGGTACTTCTCCGAAGCCTCCTCGGCCGTTGCCCGGGCGCGCTCGAGTTCCTCGCTCTGCATCTCCAATTCGATCTGATGCACCCGGAGCTCGTGGAGCAGCGTGCGGACGTCAACCTCGGCCATGCCCTCGGCAGACGCGGTTTTTTTCTTGCGCAAGCGACGTTCCGCCTCTTGGCGACGGTCCGCCGCCGGCGGCAGCTTCCCATCCATAGCTTCCTTCGCGTTCATGGCAGTTTCCCGCGTTGTGCCGGCGCTACCGAAAATGAAGATGGCGCGAAGACCACGCCGCCGCCCGGCCATTATACACGCTGCGCCGCGCCCTGGCATCGGGGGGCGCCGGCACCCTGGCACGCCCGCGAAACCACGCGGTTTCGCATCGTTTCGTGCGCGGAAACGCCCTGCCGAACCAGAGCAGGGGTGGTGGATTCTGCTATTGGAGAACCGTTGTTTTCCCGACTTGTGTCGGCGGCAGACCATGCGAGAATTTGAGGTTGTCCAACGCGACAAACATCCGTCTGTTCAACCATTCCCTTGACCTCGTGATCGAAGGAGACCTGCTGCATCAGGCAGGAGCGGAGACAGCGGCGATTCATACCGACCCGGCCGCCATCGGCGCGTAACGCCGGGAACACGGCCGTCGCGCGGTTTGCCGGACGACGGCGCAAGCTCACGAGACGCCGCGGTGAAAACGGCGCGGCCATCGACCCAGCCCAAGGAGGCACTGCAATGAGAAAGAATTTCGCCACTGTGGTGGTGCTTGTAATCCTGCTGATTTGCACCCTGAGCGTGCTCGCGCAGTTGCTGCAAAAGTGGTTGTGGATGCGGCAACTCGACTACGTGAACATCTTCTGGACGTTGCTTTCCGTCAAGTGGGCAATGGCCGGCGCTGCTTTCGTCGTCGCCTTTCTCTTCCTTTGGATCAATATCCGCCGGGCGGCCGGAAAGAGCTTCGCGCTGGCTGAATGCGATGCGCCGAAGAAAGCCGGTGGCGTTCTGGAGACGGGCCGTGTCATCGAGATGCAAGGCATCACGATCTCTCGCCGTGC
>CAYYBU010000228.1:0-5599 GCA_964469945.1 uncultured Planctomycetaceae bacterium | reverse complement strand
CCCAACGGCAAGGCCTACAAGGCGGTGCAGATCGGCGGTCCCTCGGGCGGCTGCATCCCCACCCAGCACCTCGACATCGACATCGACTACGAGTCGCTGAAGACGGTCGGCGCCATGATGGGTTCCGGCGGCCTGGTCGTCATGGACGAAGAGACCTGCATGGTCGACGTGGCGAAATTCTTCATGGACTTCATTCAGCGGGAAAGCTGCGGCAAGTGCATTCCCTGCCGCGAGGGCACCCGCCGCATGTTGGAGATCCTGCAGCGCATCACGCGGGGCCGGAGACGAGAGAAGGGCATCGATGCGCTGGAGCGATTCAAGAGCGTGCTGAACCTGCAAGGCCTGGCGGAAACGATCCGCGACACCAGCCTGTGCGGGCTGGGGCAAACGGCGCCGAACCCCGTGCTGAGCACCTTGCGTTGGTTCCGCGACGAGTACGAGGCCCACATCTACGAGCGCTGCTGCCCGGCCGCCGCTTGTGCGGAGTTGGTCACGTACCACATCGAGCCCGAGAAGTGCAAGGGCTGTACGGCGTGCAAGAAGAAGTGCCCGGCGGAAGCGATCATCGGTTCGCCCAAGGGGCCCCATTTCATCATTCCCGACAAGTGCATCGGTTGCGGCGGTTGCCTGGACACCTGCCGTTTCGACGCCATCGTGAAGCAGTAAGACGTGTAGGGAACGCCCTCCGTGGCGTTCCGGGCGTTGCCGGTAAAACGGAACGCCACGGAGGGCGTTCCCTACAGGAGGCGTTCCGTACAGGAAGTGTGCAACGTTATTTAGGAACAAGAGCGATCCATGATCACCATCGAAGTCAATGGCCAGCCGGTTTCCGCCGAGAAGGGTGAAATGCTCCTGGCGACGCTGCGCCGCGCCGCCATCAAGGTGCCCACCCTCTGCCACGTCGAGGGGCTCTCGCCCACCGGCGCCTGCCGCATGTGCGTGGTCGAGGTGGAAGGCCAACGGGGGCTGGTTCCCAGTTGCGCCTATCCGGTCAACGAGGGCATGAAGGTCCGCACCCACTCGCCCCGCGCGGTGCAGGCGCGGCGGACCATCATCGATCTGCTGCTGGCCAATCATCCCGACGATTGCCTCTACTGTTCGCGCAACGGCAACTGTCAACTGCAAACCCTGGCCGAAGAACTGGGCGTCCGCCAGCGCCGCTTCGCCGGCGAGAAGAGCAAGCATTTCCTCGACACCTCGAGCCCCTCGATCGTCCGCGACCCGGCCAAGTGCATTCTCTGCGGCAAGTGCGTGCGGGTGTGCGAGGAGATCCAGCACGTGGCGGCCATCGACTTCATCGGCCGCGGCTCGAAGGCCAAGATCGGCACCGCTTTCGATGAAGGGCTCAACGTCTCCAACTGCGTCAACTGCGGGCAGTGCATCGTGACCTGCCCCACCGGCGCGCTGTGCGAGCAGAGCCAGATCAAGGAAGTGCTCGACGCTCTGAACGATCCGGAGAAGATCTGCGTGGTGCAGCATGCCCCGGCCGTGTCGGTCACGCTTGGCGAAGAGTTCGGCGTGCCGCGCGGCACCGACGTGATGGGCGCCATGACCGGCGTGCTGCGCCGCTTGGGCTTCGCCCGCGTCTTCGACACCGGCTTCACCGCCGACCTGACGATCATGGAGGAGGGCTCCGAGCTGGTCCACCGCATTCAGAACGGCGGCAAGCTGCCCATGCTCACCAGTTGCTCGCCGGGCTGGATCAAGTTCGTCGAGACCAACTATCCCGACTTCATAGGGAATCTTTCCACCTGCAAGAGCCCGCAGCAGATGATGGGGGCCATCATCAAGGGCTTCTTCGCCCAGCGTCAGGGGATCGACCCGGCGCGGATCTTCAGCGTGAGCATCATGCCCTGCACGGCGAAGAAGTTCGAGGCCGGCCGCCCGGAAATGACCGCCAGCGGCGCCGCCGACATCGACGCCGTGCTCACCACCCGCGAACTGGCCAAGATCATCCGCATGCGCGGCTTGCACCTGGGCGACACGCCGCCGGACACGGCCGACACGCCCTTCGGCGAGCGGACCACGGCGGGCAAGCTCTTCGGCGCCTCCGGCGGGGTGATGGAGGCGGCCATCCGCACGGCCCATTTCCTGGTCACCGGAAAAGAGATGGAACATTTGGACGTGCAGGCCGTCCGCGGACTGGACGGCGTCAAGGAAGCGCGGGTCAATCTGAACGGCCTGGAACTGGGCGTGGCCGTGGCCAACGGGCTGGGCAACGCCAGCCGCCTGCTGGACGAGCTCCGCGCCGGCCGCCACAGCGACTTGCACTTCATCGAAGTCATGACCTGTCCCGGCGGTTGCGTGGGCGGCGGCGGACAACCGCTGACCAGCAACCTTGACGCCGTGCGGGCTCGCATGCAGGCCCTCTACGCCATCGATCGCGAGGGCCCCGTCCGCGCCTCGCACCACAACGAAGCCGTGCAAAAGTTGTATAATGAGTTCTTGGGCGCCCCGCTGGGAGAGAAGAGCCACCATCTGTTGCACACCCAGTACGCCAAGCGGGAGGCCCTGACCTAGAGTGGTATGGTGGGGCATTGCATAGAGTCCGTAGGTCAGGCTGTCCGTAGGTCAGGCTGTGCCTGACAGATCCGGGTGTCAGGCACAGCCTGACCTACGACTGACAGATCCTACGACTACGATCTGCGGGCGACGGGAGGCGATCTACGATCTTTGGCCCCGGCACTTGTGCCGGGTTCGGCCGGCCGCAAGCGGCCGGGCTACAAGGCGATTACGGGTTACGATCACCGCCAGCGGAAGGACGCTGCCGTGAATACGGCACTAACGACAGCTTTCATCACTACCATCCGGGAGCGCTGCCGCATGTGCTACACATGCGTGCGCGAGTGCCCGGCCAAGGCCATCCGCATCACCGAGGGCCAGGCCGAAGTCCTCGGCGAGCGCTGCATCGCCTGCGGCAATTGCGTGCGCGTCTGTTCGCAGCGGGCCAAGCTGCTCCGCAGCACCATCGACCAGGCCTGGGCGCTGTTGCGCTGCGGCGGCAAGGTGGCGGCCTGCGTGGCGCCCAGTTTTCCCGCCGAATTCACCGACGCCAGCTATACGCAAGTGGTCGGCATGCTCCGCGCCCTGGGTTTTCCGCTGGTCGTGGAGACGGCTTTCGGCGCCGACCTGGTGGCCCGTCAGTACCGCAAGCTGGTGGCCAGTTGCGACGGCGATCGCTACATCGCCACCACTTGCCCGGCCCTGGTCGGTTACGTGGAGCGCTACTATCCCGACCTGGTGCCGAACCTGGCGCCGATCGTTTCGCCCATGGTGGCCACGGCCCGAGCGCTGCGGCGCATCCACGGCGACGACTTGAAGGTGGTTTTCATCGGCCCCTGCATCGCCAAGAAGGTCGAGGCCCAGAGCGACTTGATCCCCAACGAGGTCAATGCCGTGCTGACCTTTCCCGAGCTGCGCCGCATGTGCAACGAGGAGGGCATTTTTCCCGACGCCGTGCAGCCCAGCGAGTTCGATCCGCCGCACGGCGCCGCCGGCGCGTTGTTCCCCATCAGCCGCGGCATCCTCCAGGCGGCCGACCTGCGGGAAGACCTGCTCACCGGCGAGGTGGTGGCCACCCAGGGACGCGGCCACATGGTCGAGGCCATCAAGGAGTTCGCCGAAGGCGATCTGGGCGCCCGGCTGCTGGAGTTGCTCTGCTGCGAAGGCTGCATCATGGGCTCCGGCATCAGCAACGAGCTGCCGCTGTTCAATCGTCGCCGCCACGTGCGCCGCTATGCCAGCTACCGCATGCGCACCATGGATCAGGCGCGCTGGCAAAACGACATGGACCGCATGGCCGATCTGGATCTGCATCGCGTCTTCCGTGCCAACGACCACCGGATTTCCACGCCGGCGCGGAGCGAGTTGGCCGCCATCATGGCCCGCATGGGCAAGCGCACCCCGGCCGACGAGCTCAACTGCGGGGCCTGCGGCTACGACACCTGTCTGGAGCACGCCATCGCCATCTACAAGAATCTGGCCGAGAGCGAAATGTGCCTGCCGCACAACATCGACCAGCTTCGCATGGCGTTGAAGGAAGTGGAGGCCTCGCACCGCCAACTGGCCGCCGCCCAGGAGGCGCTGCTGCAATCAGAAAAACTGGCCAGCATGGGCCAACTGGCGGCCGGCATCGCCCATGAAGTGAACAATCCCCTGGGCGTGGTGCTGATGTACTCGCACCTGCTGTTGGACGAGTGCGACCCGGCCTCGAAGACGCGCGAAGACCTGCAGATGATCGCCGAACAGGCCGACCGCTGCAAGAAGATCGTATCCGGGCTGCTGCATTTCGCCCGGCAGAACAAAGTGGTGCGTTATCCGGCCGATATCCCCGAACTGGTCGAGCGCACCATGCGCGGCGTCAGCGTGCCGGAGAGCATCACCGTCGAGATCCAGCACGATCTGGCCGATCCGGTGGCCGAGGTGGACCGCGACCAGATCGTCCAGGTGCTCACCAACCTGGTCACCAACGCCATCGCCGCCATGGAGCACGGCGGCACGCTCTCGATCCGCGGCAGCGGCGACGCGGCGAAGGTCCGCCTGAGCGTCTCCGACACCGGCGTGGGCATTCCCCCGGCGAACATGAAGAAGATTTTCGATCCCTTCTTCACCACCAAGCAGATGGGCAAGGGCACTGGCCTCGGCCTGGCGGTGACCTACGGCATCGTGAAGATGCACGGCGGCGACATCCGCGTGGAATCGCAGGCCGATGCGGCGGCCGGCCCCACCGGCACGACGTTTACCGTAACCTTGCCGCGGCACGAATAGGCTAAACCGTAAGCGTGCCACAAGCTCCAGTCTGAAATCGCAAAACTGAAAACTGAAAACCCCGAAACCCCGATGGCTCGTTATGTCCACTGCCCAAAACAAACTGACCGTTCTGTTGGTCGATGACGACGAAGATTTCCTCATCCAGCAGAAAATCCAGCTCGAAGCGGCCGGCTTCCAAGTCCTCAGCGCGCACGGCCAGGTGAAGGCCGAAGAACTGCTCGCGCAGCAACGTCCCGATTTGGCCGTGGTCGACCTGATGATGGAGCACGCCGACGGCGGCTTCACGCTCTGCCACCACATTCGCAAGAAGGATCCGTCCATCCCCGTGATCCTGGTCAGTTCGGTCAACAACGAGACCGGCCTGGAGTTCGACACCACGACCGACGCCGAACGCTCCTGGATCAAGGCCGACGCTTTTCTTTCCAAACCCATTCGCTTCGAGCAGCTCAAGCTCGAGATCGATCGTCTGCTGCAGGGTTCCACCTGATGGATACGTTGCGCGTGTTGGTGACCGACGACGAGCTGGGCATGCGGCTGGGCGTGGCGCGGACGCTGCGGAATTTCACCGTGCGCGTGCCCGACGTCGACACCGACGTCTCCTTCGTCGTCGACGAGGCCGACAGCGGCGAAGCGGCCCTAGAGAAGATCCGCCGGGCCCCGCCCGACATCTTGCTGCTGGACCACAAGATGCCCGGCATCAGCGGCCTGGAGGTGCTCGACCAGCTTGCCGGCATGTCCATCGACATGCTGACGATCATGATTACCGCCTACGCGTCGATCGAGACGGCCGTGTCGGCCACCAAGCGCGGGGCGTACGATTTTCTCGCCA
>CAYYBU010000227.1:0-5620 GCA_964469945.1 uncultured Planctomycetaceae bacterium | reverse complement strand
AGCTCAGGTTACGGCGTGTTGCGCCTCCAGGAACGGGCCGTGGCCTTTTCGCCACGCTGGCCACACGCCGGGGTAAAACGCGCACGAATTCGGGCCCTACGATCCATGCCCCGCTACGCCTCCATGCCGCTGGTCTTCCTGCTGCTGTGGGGACTGTGCGCGCCGACGCAGCGGGCCCAGGCACAGACGGCCTGGTCCGAGGGGTTCGAAGGCCCCGACCCCTCGTGGCGCGAAGTGGGTGGCGACGCCCGCTACCGCGTCCTCCAACACCAACGCGTGCGCGGCCAGGCCCACAGCGGCCAAGGTTGCGAATGGCTGCAACTGGTGGGCGACAACGGCACCACCATCTTCATCAGTCACGACGTGGGCCGCCCGCGCGTCATCGACGAGTTGCTTCCCAGCGTGTGGGTTCGCGCCGACCGGGCCGGCTTGCAACTGGCCGTCGACATCATCCTGCCCCGGGTGATCGACCCGCGGACCGGCAAGCCGATGTTCGCCCGCGTCTTCGGTACCAGCTACAGCGAAGCAGGCCGCTGGCAACAGCTTCGCATCGAGGGCATTCCGCGGCTGCTGACCCGGCAACTGTGGGCGTTGCGGGCACAAATGGGGCCCAACGTCGATGGTCGCGAGGCCTACGTCGATCGCGTACTGCTGAATGTTTACGGTGGACCGGGCGTGACCAACGTGTGGATCGACGATTTGGAGATTGCCGGCTTCGTCGCCGCGACGCCCGTTTCCGCCGGGCTGGCCCCGCGCCCGGCGACGATGCGGCCCGTCTCCGGCGAGGCGATTTCCCCCAGCAGTCTGCCCGGACCGACAGTCGGCGCGTCCCAGCCGCGAGCGGGCATCCAACTCAGTGGATCGGTGTTGCTGGCCGATGGTCAACCGCTGTTTCCCCGCGTGGTGCAGTATCAAGGCGAGCCGCTGCCGCTGTTGAAACAATTGGGATTCAATGCCCTGTGGATGCAGCAGCTTCCCACGGCCGAGTTTCGTCAAGAGGCCCAGCGACTGGGACTCTGGCTGATTTGTCCGCCGCCGCCGCCCCATGCGGATGCGGTCGGGAGTTGGCCGACCGGCTTGGGCCAGTTCGGCCCGGAATTTCAGCAAGTCCTGGCCTGGGACCTGGGCAGCGACCTGGTGGGCGAGCAGCTTGCGACCACGAAAAGCTGGGCCGACCAGGTCCGCATGGCCGATGCCCATCAGCGGCGGCCCCTGATCTGTTCGCCGCGGAACGATCTGCGCGGCTATAGCCGGCAGGTCGATCTGTTGTTGATCGATCGGCGGCCCTTGGGCAGCAGCATGGAACTGGCCGACTACGGCGCCTGGGTGCGGCGGCAGCCGCTGCTGGCCCGACCGGGGACGCCGGTGTGGACCACCGTGCAGACACAGCCCAGTGAAGGGCTGCGCCGCCAATTGGCGGCCCTGGAGCCGGGCCGCCCGCTCCCCTCGACCGTCGCTGGCGAGCAGATGCGGTTGCTGGTCTATACGGCCATCTCGGCGGGCAGCCGGGGGCTGTTGTTCCTCTCGCAATCGCCCTTGAACGCCACCGATCCGGAAACCCGGCAGCGGGCGATGGACCTGGAACTGCTCAATCTGGAGTTGCAATTGATCGAACCCTGGGCGGCCGGCGGCACGTTCGTCACCACCGCCGAAACCAACCTGCCCGAGGTCACCGGCGCCGAATTGCGGACGGATCGCGCCCGGCTGGTGTTGCCGCTCTGGACGGCCCCCGGCGCGCAGTGCGTGACCGCACAGGCGACCACCGACGACTTGGCGATGCTGGTGCTGGGGACGCCCGAGTCGAGCATGGCCTATGAGGTGATGGTCGGCCACGTGCAACCGCTGCGCAAGAAACGCGAGACCGGCGGCATCCGCGTGAGTTTGGACGACTTCGCCCTGAGCGGCATGGTGCTGTTCGCCGAAGACCCGCTGATCGTCGATGCCGTGCGGAAGCGGGCGGCCGCGCTGGGCAAGCGGCAGACTGAATTGGAATGTGCTTTGGCGGAGCAGAAATATCGCACCGTCAGTCAGTTGTCCGTGCCGCTGCTCCGGCACGCGCCGACGGCGCTGGACGCCCCGCAACGGCTGGAAGCGGCGCGGAAAAGCCTGCAATCGTGCAGCACGCAATTGGCGGCCGGCCAGTACCCGGCGGCCGTCTTGCAAGCGCGGCAAACGATGCGGCCGCTGCGGCTGCTGGAACAGGCCTGTTGGCAAGTGGCCACCGGCAAGGGGAAAAACTCGGTGGTCGCCAGTCCCGGCACGACCAGTTTTGCCACGCTCGCCTGGCATTGGGATTTGATGGACCGGCTGGCCGTCTCGCCGCTGGGGCCCAATCTGTTGCCCGGCGGCGACTTCGAGCGGCTGGACGTCATGCTGCAAAGCGGCTGGCAGCATTTCCAGCATTCGGCCGAGGGCATCCACACCGCCGCCGACCTGGTGGGCGAGGCCGCGCACAGCGGACTGCTGGGCTTGCGACTGACGGCCCGGGCGGACGATCCGGCCAACCCGCCGGCCATGATCGAGACGCCGCCCTTGTGGATCACCAGTCCCCCCGTGCCGGTCGAGGCCGGCCAGTTGATCCGCATACACGGTTGGGTCAACATTCCCGCGGCGATCAGCGGCAGCGTGGACGGCCTGATGGTGGTCGATTCGCTGGCCGGCGACGACCTGGCCGAGCGGATCGACCGCACCTCGGGCTGGAAAGAAATCACGCTTTATCGTGCGGCGAGTCAGCCGGGCGCGGTTCGTCTGACGCTGGCCCTTTCCGGGCTGGGCGAGGCCCGCATCGATGACCTGACCATCCAGGTCCTACAGCCGGCCGCTCCCATCGGCCGGATGCCGTCCGCCGGGCGGTCGCAATGGTTTCCGGGCCGATGATGCGCCGTGTGCCGCCGGCCAATGACAAACGGAGTGTACCGCATACATGCTTGCCACGCAGCCTCACGCGGCCCGCTTGGGCGTGACGATCCGCAGCGAGGGGCGGCCTTGCCGCGAGCGCGAAACATCCAGCCGATAGCTGGCAATGCGGCGGCGGAGCTGGTGGCGATCGATGCCCAGCAGGCGGGCCGCCGCGCTTTGGTTGTAGCCGACGTGCTCCAGCGTCCGGCAGATATGCTCGCGCTCGACCTCGGCCGCCGTGAGCCAGCGGCCCTCTTGCCCGCACACGGAAGCCAGGGGCGCGGCAGCGGTCTCGGCATCGGGAAAGAAGACCGTCGGCGACGATGCCACCGCTTGCGCGGCCGCCGGCGGCGGTTCTGCACCGGTGGCGGGAATGACCTCCGGACCGATCAGATCGCCCGGGCTGAAAAGGATGGCCCGTTCCAGGGCGTTTTCCAGTTCGCGGACGTTACCGGGCCAGGGGTACTGACGCAACCGCTGCTGGGCTGCCGGCGAGAGCCGCTTCCTTGGCATGTCGTTCTCGACGGCAAACTGCGCTAGGAAGTGCTGGGCCAGGATATCGATGTCTTCGGGGCGATCCTTCAGTGGCAGGGTCTGAATCGCCACCACGTTGAGCCGATAGTAAAGATCCTCGCGGAACCGGCCGGCGGCCACTTCGCGATGCAAATCGCGGTTGGTCGCGGCCACGACGCGGACGTTCACCGGCACGCCGTCGTGGCTGCCCACGGGCACGACGACCCGTTCTTGCAGCACGCGGAGCAGCTTGGCCTGTAATTCCAGTTCCAGTTCGCCAATCTCGTCGAGGAAAATCGTGCCACCCTCGGCGCCGCGGAAGCAGCCCACCGCCGCATAGCTGGCCCCGGTGAACGCACCCTTAAGGTGGCCGAACATGTGGCTGGCAAACAAGGTGCCGGTGATCGAGGCGCAATCGACCGGAATGAAACGCTTCTCGGCCCGCGGACTGACGGCATGGATGGCCCGGGCGATCAGCTCCTTGCCCGTGCCGCTGGCGCCGGTGACCATCACGCTGGACGGGTAGGGCGCCACGCCGGTAATCACGGCGCGGACCTGTTGGGCCCAATCGGACTGGCCGACGATGGCCCCCAAGGCCGCAGCGGCCTTGCTGGCGTCGGGGATGTGTTTCAGTTCAACCATAAAGTCACACCGGCAAAGTCACGCCGCTTTCTTGCCCGTCGCACGTCCGAATTGCGGCCGCCGCCGCATGGGCAGGCGACCGGTTTCCAAGTCAACTTGTTGCAGGCGATGTTGGAACTGCTGCCAATCCATATCGAGCAACCGGGCTGCCGCCTCTTCGTCACCGCACGTGTGGGCCAACGTCTTGCGAATGTGCTCGCACTCGACCTCCCGCAGCGTTGCCCACGAAGGCGGCTCATCCACACGCTCGACCTCATCAACCTGCATCGCTGTTTCCGCCGCGCGGAAGGAGAGCAACCGCGGTTGCTCGGCAGCTTGGCCCAACGGTGCAATGGCTTGCGGGCCGATGATGTCGCCGTTGGCGGCCAGTACGGCCCGTTCCAAGACGGTTTCCAACTCGTCGGCGTTGCCCGGCCACCAGTAACCGCGCAGCGCGCGGATCGCTTCGGGTGCGAGCCGCTTGGCCGGCAAGCCGCCATCGGTGGCAAAGGTGGCCAGGAAATACTCGGCCAACGCGGCCACATCTTCCGCACGATCCTGCAGCGACACGGTTTCGACCACTTCCGTGGCCAACCGCTCGTGCAATTCCGGCAGGAAGCGGCCGGCCGCCACTTCCGCCCACAAATCGACGCCGCTCGCCGCCAAGAACCGCACGTCGATGGCGACCGACTCCCGGCTGCCCAGCGGAGTGATGGTCCCGTGCTCGACCAGACGCAGAAGCCCAGCCTGTGCGGCCAGATCCAAACGATCCACGGCCTTCAGGAAGACCGTGCCGCCATCGGCCTCCTGCAAGCGACCGGTGGGTGGATAGAGGGTCTCGTTGCGCTCGGTCGCGGCGTAACCGAACAGGCAGCTCAGCAGCGAGCGGCCCGAAACAGCGTCACAATCCACGACAGCCAGCGGCCGCTCGGCGCGCCGACTGCGGGCGTGAATCGCCTGGGCGATGTGCTCTTTTCCCGTGCCGGCCGGGCCGTGAAGCAACACACCGACCTCCGAGGCCCCCAGGCGGGCAACGGCCGCGCGGACATCCCTGGCCCACCGCGACGTTCCCACCAGCGGCGCCGCGCCCGGGTCACTGGCATGGATACGGATGTTCTTCACGGAGTTTCTCCTCGCACGACTTCGATCGGCGCCCGAGGCGCGCGAACCGTCGCGTCCGTTGCTCACGGTCAATTCGGGCGCTGAGAAGAAACCCGATCGCGCTTCTCAAGGATAGAAAAGGCAACAGGGTTCGAAGCAGTCGCCCGACACGGAGCGGTGGGGATTCGGGAGCGGGTCAAGCGGCCAACTTGCCGCCTGGCTGACTCCCCGCGTCGGTTCGCTGCCTCAATGGATGGAATTCAGGATCGCTGGATAGGAAGTCCTAGGACGGATACAATCTCACCCGCTTGGTTAGTATCATCAAAAACCGAGGTTTTGTCAATATACCACCTACAATGGGTAGATGGTGTGGAGATTCATACGTCGAACCGCCGCAACAGCGGAAAAGGGCAAAGAAAAGGACATTCTGCCCCAATCCTGTTCGGCACGATTCTTGCTAGCCGTCGAGAGTGGCCGTTTGTCGTTT
>CAYYBU010000226.1:0-5626 GCA_964469945.1 uncultured Planctomycetaceae bacterium | reverse complement strand
TGATCACCGAAGAGACGATGGTCGTCTCGATCAGCAGCAACGGCTACATCAAGCGCACGCCCGCCTCGGCCTATCGGGCCCAGCACCGCGGCGGCAAGGGGCTCAAAGGCGCCAAGGCCGAAGAGGAGGATCCCATCCAGCACCTCTTCGTGGCCAGCACGCACGCCTATCTGCTCTTCTTCACTAATCACGGCAAGGTCTATTGGCGCAAGGTTTACGACCTGCCGCAATTGGCCCGCGACAGCCGCGGCCGGGCGGTGGTCAACCTCTTGAGCCTGGCCGAGGGCGAGCAGATCACCGATTGCCGGGCGGTCCGCGATTTCGATCAGCCCGATAATTTCCTCGTCATGGCGACCGCCCGCGGACTGGTGAAAAAGACGCCCTTGAAGGCCTACAGCCGGCCGCTGCGCAGCGGCATCATCGCCATCAAGCTTCGCGAGGGCGATGCGCTGGTGGACGTGGTGGTGACCAAGCCGGGCGACGAGCTGGTATTGTCCACCGCCGGCGGCATGGCCATTCGCTTCAAGCAGTCGGACGCCCGGCCCATGGGCCGCAACTCCAGCGGCGTGAAGGGCATTCGTCTCATCGGCGACGACCACGTGGTGGGCATGGTGGTGGCCGATCCGGATGCCTCGCTGTTGACCGTCTGTGCCCACGGCCACGGCAAGCGGACGCCTTTCGGGCCGAACCTGGACGCCGAGCCGGAAGGCGAATTGCCGCCCGACGAGGAGGGCCGCGACGACTCATTGCCCGAGCCGGCCAGTCTCGACGCGGGCGAAGAGGAAGCCGCGGGCGAAGGCGAAGAGGGCGTCTCTTCGCAGCGCAGCTATCGCACGCAACACCGCGGCGGCAAGGGGCTCCACGACATCAAGACCACCGATCGCAATGGCCCGGTGATCGGCGTGGTGCGCGTGCGCGACGACGACGAGTTGCTCATGATGACCGCGCGCGGCAAATTGCAGCGCGTCCGCGCCGCCGACATCAGCATGATCGGCCGCAACACGCAGGGCGTGAAGATCATGAGCCTCGACGACGACGACACGCTGGTGGCGGTCAAACGCGTGCCGCAGGAAGAGAACGGCGAGAAGAAGGAGCCCGCGGAGTAGGGTTTGCCAGAAGCCTCCCCTCGCCCGCCGTGCGGGAGTGGGGAGGTGGCGTGGGCCTCGCTTCGCTCGTCCCGCCCCGCAACGCGCGCGAGAGCGGAGCCTATTCTTCCCCGATCTCGGCCATCACTTCGTCGGGGATGTTGAAGTTCGAGGCCACGCTCTGCACGTCGTCGTGATCGTCCAAGCGTTCCAGGAGCTTGAGCACGCGGCGGGCGTTTTCCGCGTCCAGATCGACGGTGTTCTTCGGCAGCCGCGTGATCTCGCTCCCTTCGAGCTCCACGCCCGCATCGGCCAACCGCTTGGCCACGTCGCGATACACGACCGGGTCGCAGGTCACGTTGAAGTTCGCGCCGTCGCGTTTGACATCGTCGGCGCCGGCATCCAGGGCGATGTCCAAAAGCTTGTCCTCCTCGATCTTGCTGGCGGACACGATGAACAGCCCCTTGGTCTCGAACATCCAGGCCACGCAGCTGGCGCCGCCCAGCCTGCCGCTGGAAAGGTCGAAGATCTTGCGGATTTCCGGAGCAGTGCGGTTGCGGTTGTCGGTCAACACCTCGCAGAGGATGGCCGTGCCGCCCGCGCCGTAGCCTTCATAGAGCACTTCGTCGAGGTTGCCGCCGTCCAACTCGCCGGTGCCGCGCTTGATCGCCCGCTGGATGTTGTCCTTGGGCATGCTGATGGCCTTGGCGTCGTCGATCGCATAGCGGAGGCGGAGGTTCATTTCCGGGTCGCCGCCGCCGTGTTTGGCGGCCACGATGATCGCCTTGGCGCACTTGCTCCAAATCTTGCCGCGCTTGGCGTCGACGGCCGCCTTCTTGTGTTTGATCGTGGACCAATGGGAATGACCTGACATGCGCTGGGCTCCTCGCTGAATCCTGTTTCGGAAAGATCTACTTGTTCTCCAACGTAGCCCGCACACGCGGCGTGCGGGCTACCGGCACACGGCATGTGCCGGATACTATTTTTGCGACCGTTATTGCTTCGCCGGTCCCGGCTTGATTTTGGCTTCTACTTGCTTGGCCTGCTTCTCGTCCTTGTCCTTGCGGAAGGCGACCGCGGCGCGGCGCCACGTTTCGTTGGCCCGGGCGGTCTGGCCCGCCTTCGCCAACGCCTCGCCCAAGTGGTCGAGCACGACCGCGTCGGGCTCTTTACCGGCGGCCGCCTTCTCCAGTTCCACCACCGCTTCCGGGTAGCGCTGGAGGCGATAGTAAATCCAGCCCAGGCTGTCGCGATAGGCCGCGTTGTCGGGCTCGGCGGCCACCGCCTTCTGGATCATGGCCAGAGCCCGCGCCAGATGCTTGCCCTGGTCGGCCCAGAGGTAGCCCAGGTCGTTGTCGGCGCCGACATCGTCGGGAAACTCGTCCAACACCTGCTCCAACCACTCTTCGGCTTCGGGGAGACGCTGCTTCAGCACGCAGAGGGCGGACAGCGCCAGTCGGGCCTCGCGCAACGTCTGGCGGGTCTCGTCCGACTGGTAATCGGCGTCGAACTGCGCCACCAGCTTCGCATAGGCGGCGATGGCTTCGTCGTAACGCTTGGCGCGATGCAGGATCCAGGCCTCGCGGCTGCACAACTGCGGGGCATGCGGCTTCAGCACCGCCACTTTGCGGGCGGCCGCCAGGGCCTCGTCGGTACGGTCGCACATGGCCAGCGCGCCGGCCAGGTAAAAGGAAAAGAGCGGGTTATCCTCCGGCAGCAGCTTCTGGTCGACGCCCTGCTGGAGCACCTTGACCGCCTCGGCGGCCCGTTCGTCCATGAGCAGCCCCACGCCCCAGAGCAGCCGCAGGTCGGCCGCCTGTTTGGGGTCTGCGGCAATGGCCAGTTCGAAGAACTCGGCCGCGGTGGCGTACTGCTTGCTCTCCATGGCCAACAGGGCCACGGCCAAACGCAAGCCGTAGTCGAGTTTGTCGGTGCCGTGGCTAAGCCGTTGCCGGGCGGCGGCCACGATGGCGCGCACCAGGGCGGCGTCGCCGGCAATCGTCTTCCCTTCCGCCCCCAAGGATTCGCTCACACCTTTGTCGGCGGCCGCTTCGCCCAAGACCCGCAATAGGGACGCCGCGTCCTTGCGCTTGCGGTAGATCTCCATCAAGCCCTGGTAAGCGGCCACCCGCGGGGCTTTCTTCAACAGCATCTGGTAGAGCGATTCGGCCTTGTCGGGTTGGCCCGCCTGGCTGTAGCGGGCGGCAAGGAAGTAGGCCAACGGCAGGTTCGGCGGATCGGCGGCGTGGAGTTTCTCCAGCCGCGGGGTCCACTGCGACTCCTGGCCGAGCTTCCGCAGCAACTCGCCGAGCAATTCGTAGGGGCCGGGCCCCTCGCTGGCCAGCCGCAGTTGCAAGGACTTGTCGAGATGGGCCAGGGCTTCCTGCGCTTTGCCGGTGCGGGCGGAAACGCGGGCCAGATTGTACTCGAGCAGCGCCAGGTTGGGGGCCTTGGCATGGCCCTTTGCAAAGGCGGCCGCCGCCTCGCGCGGCCGATCGGCCAAGAGGAAACAATCGCCGATCAAGTCGTAGGTGGCCCCCGCTTCGGCCAGCAGCGACTTCTGCACTTTGTCGTCCAGGTCGAACTCGTCGGGATGCTCCAGGGCTCGGGCGACGAAGGCGAAGTTGTCGGCCGCTTGGGGATGCTTTTCCAGCAGGTGATAGAGACGCCCCAGTTCCATCCGCAAGAGCAGCACGGCGGCGCTGTTTTTTTCCTTCTTGTCGTGGTGGGCTGCCAGCGCCCGCTCCAACAGGGCCGCGGCCCCGGCGAAGTCTTCCTGTTCCAAGACGTGGATGCCGAGGTGGTGCAACAGCGCCGGGTCGTCGTCGGCCACCGCGGTCCGCTTCAGGTAGCGCACGGCCACGTCGAGTTGTTTCTCCTGGTAGGCCAGCCAAACGATCGCCTGGGCAATGCCGCTGGCCTGCGGGTCGTAGCGCAGCGCCCGCTGATAGAGCCGCAAGGCCTGGGCGTATTCTTCACGTTGTTCGTGGGCGCGGCCGGCGGCAAACAACGTCGTCGCCTCGAGGCGGTCGCGATCGGCCTCGCTCAACGGGCGCTTCGGCACCAAGCGTTCCACCGGACCCTCCAGCGTCCCCCCGGGAAACGTCGGGGCAATCGCCGGCGGGGGCGCCGGTGAGGCTTGCAGCCTTGCGGCGCCGGCGGAGAGCAGGCATGCCAGCAGCACGGGGTTGTACCACTTCATCTAGCGCGGTTTGCGCTTGGCAAGCCCCTCCGACGTGGATTTTTTCGGCGCTGCTTCCGCGGCCGAGAAGTCGCTGCTGGCCGCGGCGCGCTTGCCGCCCGGGGTGGCCCGGCCGCCATCTTCGCTGGGCGGCGCGGTTTCGGCGGCCGGGGCGGCATGTTCCGCGGGCTTGGCGGCCTTCTTGCGCCCGGCGGCCGTGGTCTGCTCGGCGGCCGGCTTGCCTGGCTTGACGGTCTCCGCCGCCTTGGCGGGCGCTGGGCGTTCTTCCCGAGCCGCACGGCGCTGGGGGAAACGATCCTTGGCGGCGGGGTCGATTTGCAAGAGGATCTCGCGCACCGCCGGCGCAAAAGGATTGGCGGTGAAGTCCGCGCCCAACTGGTGCAGCAAGGCGCCGAACTCGATCCCCTTGGCCTTGGCAATCGCCCGCTCCAACCCCGGCACGACACCGGCGACGGCGTCCTTGTCCGTAACCAGGTCGAGGATGCGCAGCGCGGCCATGGTGCCGGTGTCGATGGGAATCTGGTGGCCGCCCAGCGCCGATTGCACGAGGTAGCCGACGGTGAACGGCGTGGTGCCATCGAGTTTCTCCAGCCACTTCACCGTGGGACCGAGGTTCTGCTTGCGCTTGTCTTCCAGATCGAAGGAATAATTGGTCTCGAAGATGCCGTGCAGGATGCGCTTGATGCGGTTGCCGGCCACGCGCGGGTCGGGCAGCCCCGACATCACCTCGGAAAGCTCCGAGAGCGAGGTGACGCGCATCTCGTTCCAATCGAAGAAGGTATGGACCAGGGCGGCGAAGGCCTCCTCGGCCGCCTCGTAGCTGGCGTCCTCCAGGCAACAGGCGAACATCAGGTGTTCCAGCACGCTGCGATCCGTGCGCGGGGCCACCGGCTTGTAGTGTTTCTTCAGTACTTTGTGGACTTTCGCGAACTGCGCCGTCCGACTCACCGCGGTCATGCAACTCACTCCTGAACGCTTGGGCCTGCTTTTGTAGGGCGGGACGACGGTCGCCACGCGAAGCATGGTCGGCGAGGCCCACCCTACGAGTTTTCGACCTTTCGCAAGAAAATACGTTGACGATGTTACCGGAGCAAAGCCGGCGTTCAACTACGACGGTTGAGGATCGTGATCGGGACCAGCGTCCGCCAGGGGCGCCTCCGGCAACGGGCCGGGGGGTTCGGCCGCAGCCGACTCCGGGCCGGCCGCTGCCACCGCTGGCGGCGGTGGCAAAACCTGCTGCAAGATCTGCGCAATGGCGATCGACTGCTTCACCCCCTGGTCCAAGAGGAAACTCAGCCGCGGGGTATAGCGGATGTCGATGCGGTCGGCGATCTTCGCC
>CAYYBU010000225.1:0-5646 GCA_964469945.1 uncultured Planctomycetaceae bacterium | reverse complement strand
TCGGGGCGCGCTGACGGCGGGCGTGCTGGTCACGGTCGGGCAATTCGTCTTCCTCATGACCGTGGTCCTGCCACAGGTGGCCGGCGGCCTGTCGGCGCGCGACCTAGCTGCGTATTTCAATCGCAGTGGCCAGCTTCCGGCGCGGTTGCTGGTCGCCGAAGAACGGCTCGGTTCCCTGGTCTTCTACCTGGACGGCTCGCTACGGGCCGGCTTGCAGGACCAGCAGTTGCAAGCGATCACATTTCACGACATGCTCAATCCGCGTCTGGCCGGCTCGGCCGCGGTGGTCGCCTTGGCAGAACGGCAGGCGACGCGTGCGGCAGAGCACGACGTCGACCTGACAGGGCTGCCCTACGAACAAGCCGGCCACTACCGGCTCTACCGTCCGGCAGTGCTGATGGCCGTGCGCATCTCGCCAGCGCAGTGGAAGTAACCGGGTTGTATCCGGCACACGCCGCGTGCCGGATACATTGGAAACGCTTACAGTTCGCGGATCCAAATATTGCGGAAGCGCACCGGATTACCGTGGAACTGCAACTTCAGGGGCAGTTTCTGGGCATGCGGCGCGTAAGAGGGCTTTGCGTCCCAGGAGGTGCTGCCCAGCAACTTGTAATGGTTCTGCACCAGCACGCCGTTTTGCAAGACCGTCACGTAGGCGGGCCGCGTCAGTTTGCCCTGGGCGTCGAACCGCGGTCCCTGCCAGACGATGTCGTAGGACTGCCACTCGCCCGGCTTGCGGCAGGCGTTCACCAGGGGCGGGTTTTCCTTGTACACGGCGCCGCATTGGCCGTCGTAGTAGGTCTCGTTCTGGTAGGAATCGAGGACTTGGATCTCGTAGATTCCCTGCATGAAGACGCCGCTGTTGCCGCGTCCTTGCCCGCTGCCTTCGACCTTCGCCGGTTCGGCCCATTCCACGTGAAGCTGACAATCGCCGAAGGCCCGCTTGGTGCTAAGGTCGTGTTTTTGCGAGATGGCATAGCCGTCCTTGACGAGCCAGTCCCGGCCATCCTGCCATTTCGACAAGTCCTTGCCGTCGAACAACACGATGGCATCCGAGGGCGGAGCACTGCCGTCGCCGGGTTGGATCACCTTGGGCCTGGGCCAGACAATGCCGCTGAGGTATTCGCCGGCATGGAGGAAGGCGGTGGCTGCTGCCAGCAGCACCAGCAGGGCCGCGGCAGTTGCCGCGCGCCGAGTACCGAGGATCCGCGCGAATCTCGAGTTGCCGAACTGCATGATGAAAGACTCCTTGTAGAAGAACCCAGAAAAAATTGCCCCGGCTGACCGCGGTACGCACGCGCGGCCGGTCGCCGAAGCCTCTCAGCATAATTGACGGCGGCCGGGGCTGCAAATTCCACCTCAAGTTTTACACGATTTGGGGAGAAGGCGGGGAACACCCTCCGTGGCATTCTCTGCATTCCGCGACTGCCGTGCAAGAACCCGGGCGGCCGCGGCAACGTATTCCGTATGCGATGTCGAATTTGACCTGTCCGAAAACCCCCTCCCATGACCGGAAGGGAGCGTCGGCGTGCTGCTGTGCCTTCCCTGCGTTTTCAATGGACCGGACTCCGGACTTTGCCCTTGCGGTGCCCCTGTCCAGTACGCCATTGGCGGCCCCGCGGCGACATGCTATACTAAGGGATTCATTCATGCCCCGGCCGGTTCTGCCGGCCGCCCGAGTCTGCACACCGGAGTGATTGACGATGACCAACCCAACCGATCCTGCCATGATCGAGGCCCAAGGGCTGTGCAAGTATTATGGCAGTTTTGCGGCCATTCAGGACGTTACCTTCCAAGTCCGCCAGGGTGAAGTGGTGGCCTTCCTGGGCCCGAACGGGGCGGGCAAGAGCACCACGATGAAGCTGCTGACCGGCTACCTGGCTCCCTCGGCGGGGACGGCGCAGATTGCCGGCCACGACATGGCGACCGACCGCCTGGCCGGATCGGCGCAACTGGGTTACTTGCCGGAAAACGGCCCCTTGTATCCCGACATGACGCCGCGCAGCCTGTTGGAATTCTTTGCCGACGCCCGCGGCCTGTCGGCCGCGCGGAAGCGCGATCGCATCGAGGCGGTGGTGGAACTCTGCTCGCTGGGCAGCGTGATCGGGAAACCCATCGGCAAGCTTTCGCGCGGCTATCGGCAGCGTGTAGGCATGGCCCAGGTGCTGCTGCACGAGCCCGACGTGCTGATTCTCGACGAGCCCACCGCGGGGCTGGATCCCAACCAGATCCACGAGGTCCGCGAGACCATCCGCAAGCTCGGCCAGAGCAAGACCATCCTGCTGTCGACCCACATTCTTCAGGAGGTCGAGGCCATGGCCAACCGCGTGCTGTTCATCGACGAAGGCCGTATGATCTTCGACGGCACGGTCGCGGAGCTGACTAAGGACGGCCAACCGCTGGACGTGCATTTCCGTGCCTTAACCAGTGCGGCCGCCGGCTAAATATTATAGTATCCGGCACACTCCGTGTGCCGGATACGTTTCCTCGATGTCCACTTCCCTTTAGCAAAATAAGCTCGGTAGAAACCATGCACATCAACGTATTATGGGCGGTCTTCCGACGAAACTTCGTCAGTTACTTCGCCAATCCCACCGGCTACATCTTCATCTGCGTTTTCGTCTTGCTGAGCTCGATCGCGGCGTTCTGGCCCAATGAATTCTTCAACGCCAATCTGGCCAACCTCGATCAGCTCAACAACAATCCCTACTTGAATTTCTTCACGATCATGCTGGTCTTCATCCCGGCGATCACCATGGGAATATGGTCCGACGAACGCCGCCAGGGGACCGATGAGTTGCTGTTGACGGTGCCGGCCCGCGACTTCGACATCGTGCTGGGCAAGTACCTGGCCGCGGTGGCCATCTTCAGCGTGGCGCTGTTGTTCTCGCTGGCGTGCAACTTCGCCGTGTTGAAGGTGTTGTTGGGCGATCCGGACATCGGCCTTTTCCTCGCCACCTACGCCGGCTATTGGATGATCGGCCTGGCGATGTTGGCCCTCGGCATGGTGGCCTCGTTCCTCACCGCCAACGTCACCATCGCCTTCGTGTTGGGGGTGATTTTCAACGCCCCGCTGGTATTGGCGGCCGCCGCCGACGCGGCTTGTCCCCCCTGGCTGGCGCCGGTGCTGAAATCCTGGAGCCTGGGGGCGGAATTTCGCGACTTCAGCCGCGGCATCATCAGTGTCTCGGCCATCGCCTATTTCCTCCTGATCGTCATGGTGATGCTCTACTTGAGCATGATCCTTATCGGCCGCCGCCACTGGCGCAGCGGCTGGCAGCAGAACAGCATGGCCCTGCATTACGCCGTGCGCGTGCTGGCCCTGGCGGTGATCGCCGTGGGACTGACGATGATCCTGCAGCGGAACGATGCCCGGCTAGACATGACCAGCGAGCACCTCAGTTCGCTGTCGCCGCAGACCAGGACGTTGTTGGCCGACTTGAAACTGGAGCGGCCCGTGCAGATCGAAGCCTTCATCAGCCCGACCGTGCCGGAGGCCTACGTGCAGACACGGTTGAACCTGTTGGCGATGCTGGACGAGTTGAAGGCCCGTGGCGGCGGAAAAGTCCGCGTGCAGATCAACGACACCGAGCGTTTCAGCGAAGAGGCGGCGCGGGCGGAACGCCGTTTCGGCATCACGCCGCGGCGCGTGGAGACCCAGGAGCGCGGCGCCCGCGAGGCCGAGAGCATCTTCATGGGCGTGGCCCTCACGTCCGGGCTGCAAAAGGTGATCCTGCCCTTCATCGACCGGGGCATTCCGGTGGAGTACGAGTTGGTCCGCTCGCTTTCGACGGTGGCGCAGCAGAAGCGCCGCCGCGTGGGTATCCTCAATACCGACGCGCAACTGTTCGGTCGCATCAACTTCCAGACCATGTCGCCGGGCACCAATTGGCCGATCGTCGACGAGTTGCAGAAACAATACGAGGTCGTGCAGGTCGATCCGAGCAAGCCCATCACGGACAAGTTCGACGTGCTGCTGGCCGTGCAGCCATCGACGCTAACCCCCGAGGCGATGGACAACTTTCTGGCTGCCGTGAAGTCGGGCCAACCGACGGCCATTTTCGAGGACCCCTGCCCTGCCCTGGTCGGCGACATCACGCCCACCAGCATGCCGCGGCGGCCGCCGCCGGGCATGAATCCCATGATGATGATGGGCCAGCAACCGCAGCCCAAGGGTGACATCAGCAAGCTCTGGACGCTGCTGGGCGTCGATTTCTCCGCCGACCAGATCGTCTGGCAAAAATATAATCCTTACCCGAAGGTCCGGGCGTTCCCGGAAGAGTTCGTCTTCGTCGATTCGGGCGAGGGAAGCAAAACGCCCTTCAGCAGCAAGGACGACATCAGCGCCAAGCTGCAACAGGTGTTGTTGCCCTTCCCGGGCTGGATCAGTAAGCTAAACGCCTCCGATCTGGAATTCATTCCCCTGATGCGGACGGGCGACAAGACCGGGACGGTGCCCCTGAGCGAGATCATGGACCGCGAGAATGCCGGTGGTATGCGGCACCAGTCGCCCACCAACACCGAATACGTGTTGGGGGCCCATATTCGCGGCAAACTCAAGCCCGACGCACAGATGGCGGGCGCTGATCCGCAGGATGAGCCGCCGGCGGGCGCGCCGTCCGCGGCCCAGCCGAAAGCGGACAAGGCCAAGGCGGACAAAACCGACGCGGTGGTGACGAAGCTGGCCAAGCCGGCCGCCAAGCCAACGCGCGCCGAGGTGAACGTCGTGCTGGTGGCCGACGTGGACATGATCAGCCCGGCCTTCTTCCAACTGCGCGAGCAGAACGAGATTCCCGAGCTTGGCATCCGCTTCGACTTCGACAACGTCACCTTCGTGCTCAACACTTTGGACGAGCTGGCCGGCGACGACCGTTTCATCGACATCCGCAGCCGGCGTCCCAAGCATCGCACGTTGACGCGCATCGAGGAGCGAACGGAAGCCTCGAAGCTCGCGGAGACCGCCCAGCGAGACCAGTGTTACAAGGAGTGCGACAAAAAAGAGCAGGAGGAGCAAGCGGCCTTCGACAAGAAGATGGCCGAGTTGCAGAGCCGCAAGGACGGCAGTTCCATGGACATGCTCAACGAGGTCGCCATCGCCATGCGCGACGGCCAGCGGCGAATGGAATCGACCAAGGAGCAACTGCATCAGAAGCGCGACCGCGAGGTCAACAAGATCGAGACCAAGTTGGCCTTGGACGTCCGTCACGTACAGAATCAGGCGAAGTGGTTGGCGGTGTTGTTGCCGCCCATTCCGCCACTGATGTTAGGATTGATGGTTTTCTTCACCCGCCGGCAGCGCGAGCGCGAGGGCGTTTCGCGAAAACGGTTGAGGTAGCCATATCGCGTCGGGACGACGCGCGGCCCCCTCTCCCGATCTGTCGCTGCGACAGGCGGGAGAGGGGATCTGAATAACATAACAAGATATTGTAGTCCATACGCAAGGAACCTTGTCATGAACCAAAGCTCGAAAACTGCCCTCTTCATCGGCGTGGCCGCGGTCGTGGCCGTGGTCGCCTGGCTGGCGCGGCCGGCACTGCCGGGCAACGATGCCAGCGACGTGCGCGGCCAGAAGCTGGTTGCCGACTTCGATCCGCTCACGGCGGCAAGTCTGGAGGTGGTCGACTTCGACGAAGACACTTCGACCGT
>CAYYBU010000224.1:0-5646 GCA_964469945.1 uncultured Planctomycetaceae bacterium | reverse complement strand
ACAGGCTAAGAGACATCGACATCGAGGGCATGAAAGGGAGGCCCGTGAAAGGGCGAGTGCGCAATACGACGAGTATGAAGCTGCTGTCAGGGACGGCACGTTCCTGTCTTTCGAGAAGGCGCTCCAACTGAGCGGCTGCGACGCAACGCAGTAAACGCGCATCTACCAGGACCAGACCACCCCCTATAAGGATCTTGCCCAGGGACAGATCGACGCCGTGTTGCTGGATCTGCCCATCGCCGTGCAGTATACGAAACGCGATCCGGAGTTTCACGCGACGCTGAAGTTCGTGGGCAATCCGCTGGCCCCCGGCTTTTACGTGATTGCCTTCCGCACGGAGCAGGAAGCGCTGGCCGCCCAGTTCGACACGGCCATCGAGCGGCTTTACCGCAATGGCCAGTTGCGGCGGATCTATGAGAAGTGGGACCTGTGGAACGATGACCAAAAGGCCCTCCGCACCGGCAAGCTCGACCAGGTACTGCTCGATTCCGGCGGCCGTTTGAGCTTCCACCGCTACTTCCCCGTACTCTGTCGGGGTGCGCTGGTGACGGTGGCCCTGACGATGTGCGGTTTTCTGCTGGCCATCCTGCTCGGCCTGCCGATCGCGCTGCTGCGGCTCTACGGACCGCTGCCGCTGCGCTGGGCCGCCACCGTCTACGTCGAGTTCTTCCGCGGCATCCCCGTGCTGCTGCTGTTGTTCTTTCTCTACTACAGCATGCCCGAGGTCGGCGTGGCGCTGGGCCTGCCCTTCTCGCTGAAGCTGAACGCCTTCGCCGTCGGCGTGATGGGATTCGGCCTGAACTATGCCGCTTACGAGGCCGAAATCTATCGGGCCGGCATCTCCTCGATTCCCGTCGGCCAGTGGGAAGCCGGGGCCTCGCTGGGCATGTCGCGCGGGCACATCTTCCGCCGCATCATCCTGCCGCAGGCCGTCCGCGTCATCCTGCCCCCCATGACCAACGACCTCGTGGCCCTCTTCAAAGACACCAGCGTCGTCAGCGTGATCGCGGTCAGCGAATTGATGAAGCAGTACCAGACGATGGCCAACGACCATCTGCAATACGTCGAGATCGGCCTGATGACGATGGTGCTGTATCTGACGATGTCGCTGCCGCTGGCGCAGTTGTCGCGCTGGCTGGAACGCCGCTGGGGGAAAGGCCGATGATGCAAGTCGTCATTGAGAACGTCAGCAAATCGTTCGGCTCGCGGCGCGTGTTGGACGACGTCAGCTTGACGATCGACGCCGGCCAGACCGTGGCCCTGGTCGGTCCCAGCGGGGCGGGCAAATCGACCCTGCTGCGCTCGATCAATGGCCTGAACAGTTTCGACCGCGGGCAGATTCGCGTCGGCGAGTATACCTTGCTGCCCAACCGCAGCCATCACGCCTGTCCCGGCGCCCGGCAGGTCCGCCGCCTGTTCGGCATGATCTTCCAAGACTTCCAGTTGTTTCCCCATCTGACCGCGCTGGAGAACGTGATGGAGGCGCCGCGCTCGGTGCTGAAGCTTTCCCGTGGCGACGCCCGGCAGCGCGGCCTGGCGCTGTTGGCTCGGGTGGGATTGGCCGATCGCGCGGCGGCGTATCCGCTGGAGCTTTCCGGCGGCCAGAAGCAGCGCGTGGCCATCGCCCGCGCCCTGGCGATGGAGCCTCGCGGGCTGCTCTGCGACGAGATCACCAGCGCCTTGGATCCGGAACTGAAAAGCGAGGTGCTGGTGGTGCTGGAGGCCCTGAAGCGCGACGGCCTGACGCTGATCGTGGTGACGCACGAGATGGGCTTTGCCCGCCGGGCGGCCGATCGGGTGGTGATGTTGGCCGACGGCCGCGTCATCGAGGACGGCCCGCCCGCACAGGTGTTGGACCATCCGCGGATGCCCCGCACGCAGCAGTTTCTCAGCCAGATGTTGATCTGAGGTCCCCCTCTCCTCCGGGAGAGGGTCGGGGTGAGGGGGAATCAGAGAAGAGTCGTTATCATACGGCACGCGGCCAGACTTGAATGTCTGTCTCGAGACCAAAGAAGCCCGAAGCGCCAGCGAGGTTAACCTGTCGCCCGGGCCTCGCTTGCGCTTCGGGCTTCAATTGGGCCATAAATAATTCGGGCTAACCCTCTCCCGGAGGGAGAGGGGACTTCGCTCCCGCCGCGCGGTCGGCCAGTACCAGGGCCCGATCCTGGCGGACGCGGCCGGCGGGAATCGAGGGGTCGCCGGCGCGCAGCCGCGCGAGCATGGCTGCCTTCTCGCTGCCGGTGACCAGCCACAACACGCGGCGGGCACGGTCCAACACGGGATAGGTCAAGGTCATCCGCCGCCGCCCCTGGTAGACGCCGGTGACGGCCACGTCCGCATCGAGCACCTCCAGGACCGGATCGCCGGGCAGCAGCGAGGCCGTGTGACCGTCGGGCCCGAGCCCCAGATGGACAAGATCCAAAACCGGCGGCTCACCGGCAAGCTCCTGCAGAAGCTGCGCATAGCGGACGGCCGCGGCTTGCAAGTCGGCCGCTTCGACCGGCATGGCGTGGATCTGCTCCGGCGGCAGGGCGGCTCGCGGCAGCAGGCTCTCGCGCAGATGAGTGAGGTTGCGGTCCGGATGTCCCGCGGGCGCCACGCGCTCGTCCACCTGCACCACATGGACCGCCGCCCAGGGCACGTTTTCACCGGCCAGGGCCCGCAGCATCAGCCACGGCGTGCGGCCGCCGCTGACGGCCACCAAGAAACGCCCGCGCGCGGCCACCGCGGCCCGCGCGGCGGCGGCCACGATCGCAGCGGCCTCCCGTGCCGCCGCATCGGCGTCGGCCAGTACTTTCAGTTCCATCAGGGTGTCGCTCCTTCCCCGCCCCGTGGACGGTTAGACGCTAGCGGGCAATTAGCTACCGACTTTGTTCTGTAGGGAACGCCCTCCGTGGCGTTCCGTGACGTGCGAGAACGGCCTTTTTCCGGAGTACGGAACGCCACGGAGGGCGTTCCCTACAATGACGCGATCGTCGTCGACTTCGGTGGTTATGATTGTCGCGCAGCGGCTTACTCTTCCGCCTTCTTCAGCTTGCGGTAGCGGCGGATCAGGCAGTTCGTGGAACTGTCGTGCTGGAGCCGGGGCGTCATCTCACTCTCCAGTTCGGGGATGATGCGCTGTGCCAGCACCTTGCCCAGTTCGACGCCCCACTGGTCGAACGAATCGATGTTCCAGATCGCGCCTTGGGTGAAAACACTGTGTTCGTACAAGGCCACCAGCTTGCCGAGCGTCTCCGGCGTGAGCCGCCGGACGAGGATCACGTTCGAGGGGCGATTGCCCTCGAACACCCGGTGGGGCACCAGCCCGTCCGGCGTCCCCTCGGCCTTGACCTCCGCGGCCGTCTTGCCGAAGGCCAGCGCCTCGGCCTGGGCGAAAACGTTGGCCAGCAGCATGTCGTGGTGGCGGCCCAGCGGGTTGAGCGTTTCGGCGAAGGCGATGAAATCGCAGGGGATGAGCCGCGTCCCCTGATGGATCAACTGGTAGAAGGAGTGCTGGCCGTTGGTGCCCGGCTCACCCCAGTAGATGGGACTGGTGTCGCAGGCGACCGCGCTGCCGTCGAGCGTGACGTGTTTGCCGTTGCTCTCCATCGTGAGTTGCTGCAAATAGGCCGGGAACCGCTTCAGGTATTGCTCGTAAGGCAACACGGCCACCGTCTGGGCGGCGAAAAAGTCGTTGTACCAGATGGCCAGCAGGCCCATCAGCACCGGCAGGTTCCGCTCCAGCGGCGCGGTGCGGAAGTGTTCGTCCATCTCGTGGAAACCGGCCAACATCGCGCGGAAGTTGTCTGCTCCCACGGCCAGCATGGTCGATAGGCCGATGGCCGAATCCATGGAATATCGCCCGCCGACCCAGTCCCAGAAGCCGAACATGTTGGCGGTGTCGATGCCGAACGCGGCCACCTTGGCGGCGTTGGTCGAGACGGCAACGAAATGCTTGGCTACGGCCTGCGCATCGCCGCCGAGCCCACGCAGCAACCAGTCGCGGGCCGTCTCGGCATTGGTCATCGTCTCCAGCGTCGTGAAGGTCTTCGAGGAGATGATGAAGAGGGTTTCGGCCGGATCGAGATCGGCGACCGCTTCGGCGAAATCGTTGCCGTCGACGTTGGAAACGAAGCGGAACGTCAGACTGCGGTCGCTATAGTGCTTCAGGGCTTCATAGGCCATGACCGGGCCGAGATCGGAACCGCCGATGCCAATGTTGACGATCGCGCGGATGCGCTTGCCGGTGTGGCCCTTCCACTGGCCGCCGCGGACGCGCTCACAAAATGCGGCCATGGCGTCCAACACGGCATGGACCTGCGGGACGACGTTTTCGCCGTCCACCACGATGGATGCCTCGCGGGGCGCCCGCAGTGCCACGTGCAGGACGGCCCGGTTCTCGGTGACGTTGATTTTTTCGCCGCGGAACATGGCCTCGATGCGCGCCGGCAGGCCGGACTCTTCGGCCAGTTGCACCAGCAGCTTGAGGGTATCGTCGGTGATGCGATTCTTCGAATAGTCGAGGTAGATGCCCGCCGCCTCGATGGCCAGACGCTCGCCCCGTTGGGGATCCTCGGCGAAGAGCGCGCGCAGATGGACCTCACGGAGTTGTTCGTAGTGGCTCTTGAGGGCCTTCCACGCGGGCCGGCTGGCCAGTGGTTTGACGGCTATGGTCATCTCGGTATTCCTTTCGTATTCGCGCGGTTGTCGGCAGGCAATTTGCCAGATTCTATAGCGAACGGCGGCGTTGGCAACCCCTAATGTATCCGGCACGCTCCGCGTGCCGTTGCCGGCGGCACACGGCGTGTGCCGGATGCTTTGAAGCAGCTCATCACCGGCCGGCAACCAACACGGCACGGGTATGCAAGGCAAAGGCCATCGTGGTCGGCGGCGCCGTGATGGCGGCGGCCATGGCCCAACCGGGCAGCACGGCGGCCGCACAGGCATAGCGCACCGCGCCGTCACAGGCCAGACACGCGAGCAAGCCCACGACTCCGCAGACGAGCGCCCCCCGGACCGGCGGCGGCGGGCGGATACCCGCGCGCGGCGGCGCGGCGGTGCGGCGGCGGAAGGCACGGCCGCTGAGCAGGCCGAAGTACGTCGTGAGCGTCGCTTCCAGGAAGACCATGGGGATCAGCATGACGAATGCCGAGCCGAGCGGCACGACATCCCAGCGGCCGAACAGCCACCAGGCAATGGGGCCGTTGATGAGCACATTGATCGCGCAGTCCCGTGGACCGGCGATTCGCCAAGCATATTGTTGCAGCGTCACGTAGGTAGTATAGGCCGCTACCATGCCCGGGGCAACGCGTCCCAACCGCTCCTTGTGGTTGACACGCACCGCCAAAAATGGGAAAGTAGGCGGGGATCGACCGGCGGGAGGCCGGTTGACCGGCTAAACCGTTGCCAGTTGGACCTTTTCGGTGACCGATGGGTAACCGCCGCACGGCTGGGCTGCTGCTGTCGCTGCTTTTCGCCTGGGCCTTTACGGGACCGGCATGGTGCTGTTTCGCCGGCGAATGTCCGGCCTGCCACGGCACGGGCAGGTGCCCGGCCTGTGGTGGCTTGGGGTACATTTCGGCCGGCATGATCCACGGTCAGCGGGGCGCCTACGGTTGCGCCACCTGCGGGGGCTTTCCGGGCAATCCCGTATCCGGCCCGCCC
>CAYYBU010000223.1:0-5653 GCA_964469945.1 uncultured Planctomycetaceae bacterium | reverse complement strand
ATTCCGAACCCGGCGCCACGTCGCCTAAGATGACCACCGGCACGTCGCTTTGGTGCATGGCCCAGAGGAAACCGAGTTGGTTCTTGTTCGGTTCGATTTGTCCCTGGTAGAGCACGAAACCACGGGAGCCGACCAGCCGGGCGAAGGGCTCGGGATCGGCCGCGGCAAGTTGGGGGCAAGCCCCGTTGGGAACGATATGAATCCGCTTGGCCGGGACGCGGAAATAGTGCATCAACTGCTGCGCCTCGGCATTGGAATTGGGCAGCAACAGATCGACATCCTGATAGAGCTGACGCCGCCAGGAGGGCCAGATCGGACAGACCGCCCGGCCCAACATGCGGGCGCAGGCCGCCAGGCCGCGCGTCACGGGCTGACGCTGGCGGAGGCAATCGGCCAGTTCGTACCAGGCCATCGTGGAGAGCACCACGGGAACGTGGTGTCGCCGCGCCGCCGCGATCACCGGTAAATGCTCCGGTAGGCTGCCGAACAGGTGCAGGCAATCGGCCTCGGCCAGCGACTCTTCCCAGGGCCGCCACAGCCGGGCCGCCGTGCCCGCGGCCGGCAGCGCGCGGGCGAGCCCGAGCATCTGCACTTCCTCGCTGCCGGGGGCCGTCAGGGCCGTGAGCTTGCCGGCCAGCAGGATGCGCGGCGGACGCACGGCCCCGCCATGGACGGAGATGGCGGGCTGAAGAGAAACATCGAGTTTGGTCTGATCGATCTGAACGTGCATCGCCCGATTGGCAATCCTTTACGCGGCGGTCGCCTCTTTCTTGAGCGCCTGGAAAACGGGCCCTTCCTGAAGCGGAAGACCAGCAGTGACACTAATTTACAGAACCCTAACAACTGCTGCAAGCTGGGTTTGCAGGCATCTTGGCGGAATTCCAGGCCGCCTCACCCGGCAGCGGCACAGGGAAGCCTTCGTGAAGCCACTTTCGCCAGATCCTCGAAGCGATCGAGATAAACGTCGGCCAGGGCATCGATATCGCTATTGAAAGCGATCGTGGACATGCCCAGGGCCGCGGCCCCCGAAAGCTCATCGCCTTTGTGGCCTACGAATGCCATTCGCTCGGCCGGCAGCTCCAAGGCGTGCAGTGCCGCCCGGTAAGCGGCTGGATTGGGCATGGCCTGGCCCAGGTCGATCGAGGAGATAACCGCCGTGAAGCATTGCCCCAGGGCGAAGCGGTCCAGCCACTGCCGCAGCGCGTCGCCGGACTGCTCCGAATTGCAGATGACCGCCAGCAGCAGGCCCGATTGGTAGAGCCGTTCCAGGGTGGCGACAGCGCCCGTCAGCGGCCGCAAGTCGTCCTGGAAGTGTCGTCGTTGCGATTGGCAGGCGGCCTGCACTTCTTCGATCTCGCCGGGCGAAAGCCCCAGGGAGAGCAGATAGGCCGCCAACGCCTGGAAGAAACTGCGCCGGCCGCAATGCACCGCGGGCGCGTAATCGCGGTCCCAATCGCGAAAGAAAGACCAGTAGTCGGCCGCCACGCCAAATCGCGTCAGGAGCCGCAGCAGCCAGCGCCGCCAACAGGTGTCGTCGTAAAGGATGTTGCAGGCGTCGAAAAGGAGGCCGTCGACCGGGCTGGGCAGACATACCGAACGCGGCAGCGTACAGATCCAGGAAGACGTTGCCACCGCCGCCTCGGAAGCGACGGCTTCCTCGAACCGGTTGAGCGTCGTGCTCATCGGATCACGAATCCTTTCGTTTTTCCGGCCGCCAGTATCCGGCACACACCGTGTGCGGGCTATACTAGCTTGAGACGCACGCGCGGTTCAACGCCGCCATCCGCCTTCGCAGCGCCGGCTGATGGTCCAACAATTCGGCAATCCGTTGCCAATCCAACGCTTCAGGCCCCAAGGCGTCGTAGATCGCCAGGGCGTGATCCCAGTCTTCATCGCTGGCGATCGTCAAACGGACGTCGTCGCGATCGATCTCCGCCGGGGCGGGAATCAGGCGGAGCTTGAATTTTTCGGGGTGGGAAAAAATGAATCGCGTGACATGCTGGCGATCAGCCGGGTCCTTGGCCGCTCGCGCCGCCCGCCGCAGCGCCCGCACGCGAAACCATTCCGCATAGACGCCCACGGGCGAGAGGATGGCCGGCCGCCCGTCGCGGCAGCAATAGCTGGCATAATCGCAGTCGGCGGCCCCTTCGGCGCCGGTGATCAAACGGTCGATCAAGGCCGGATCGATGAACGGATTGTCGCCATCGACGCGCACCACGGCCTCGGCCGGATAGGCTTCCAGGGCGCGGGTGAAGCTCGCCAGCGCATCGGCCTGATCGCTCAGGAACACCGGCACGTCGGCGGGCACGAGCTTGTGCAAGTAGCGAGACTCGGCAGCATCTTTGGCCACCACGATCACGCCGCCCAACCGCGTGGAATCCGTCACGCGGCGGATCACCCATTCCAATAGTGATTTCCCGCCCAGGCGACGAGTCGCGTTGGCGCGGAAACGTGGAGAAGAGAAACAGGCCTGGACAACTCCTAAAGTCTTCAACATCCGGCTCGTCCTTGATCGCAGTTCCGCTGCCCTGTGCGGGAGCACTGATCGCGCCAAAGCAGTGTAGCACGTTTGCCGGTCGGGCGTCAAGAGCGCGGTCGTGTGCTGGCAGTGATAGCAGTGGCGCCCATGTTATCACTCAATGCCCCGTCAGTCCCAACGCGGCGTACAATCGTGGGTCGGCCAGGCTGTCGATCACCAGCGACGCGACACTGAAATCGTGCCGCCGGCTGTGCTCGCCCGGCACGGCCACGGCAAAGGCGCCGGCGGCCGCGGCCGCCCGGCAACCGTTCTGGCTGTCTTCCAATATCAGCATCTCCTGCGGCGGCACCCCAAAACGCCGGGCCGCGGTCAGATAGATTTCCGGATGCGGCTTGCCCTGCGCGACGTCTTCCGAAGTGAGGACGAACTGGAATCGCCGCGCCAGATTGAATGGCGTCAGGCAGGCGTCGGTCAAGCGGCGGCCGCTGCTGGTGGCGACGGCCTTGGGAATGGCGGCTTGCTCCAAGGCATCGAGCAGATCCAGCAGCCCCGGCATTAGGGCCAGATGGGCGGGCAGCAGGCCGAGGAAAATCTCGTTGGACTCCGCGGCCAGCGTTTCCCAGCTCTCGGTGAGCGAGTGCCACTGGATCATCTTCTCGAACGAGACGCGGGGAGGCAGCCCCATCATGAGGTCTTTCAACTCGGCTGTAAAGCGGCAACCGCGCCGACCGAGCAAGGCTTCGCCGGCAAGCGTGTAAACGTCTTCCGTGTTGAACATCAAACCGTCCATGTCGAAAACAACGGCGTGAGGCATAGTTGGGATTCGGGGATTTGGTGTTAGGACTTAGGTCTTGGGGCTTGGGACTTGGGGCTTGGGACTTGGGAAACTGGCGGGAAGCGATTCTCGCGAATCATGGTGGGGCTTCACAAACCGGTCGATCTACATCCTGGATCTCGGGTCCTCCCAAGACCTAAGTCCCAAGACCCAAGGCCAATTCTCGCCAACAGGCTCTGGTGTATCATGGATCCTTCATTATTCGATAAATGATATACGTCCGATTGCGGTAGACCACCGGCAAGGGAAGCGGCCCATCGCTGATCGTGGTTAGCACATACTGGAAATGGTAGGCGGCTGCCAATTGCCGCAACCGCTGCGGCCCCAACTCTTCCAGGGAATTGTACCAGGGCTCTTGCGGCAGCGCCTTGCCGGTGCCGTAAAACGCCTCCATGCGCTGCCACCACGCGACGATCCCGCGGGCGTCCTGGGGGAGTTCCTTCCAGGTGCCGGCCTCACCGCGGTGGGCATACCACTTGAAGGTTTGCGACATCCGCGGCGTGAGGAAGGTTGCGTCGGGGGCCGTGTTCTCCGGCTGCGAGGCCCACTGGCACGCCTCGCGCCAGGCCGCGTAGTCGGGCAGCCGATCGGCACGCGGATGACAGGGGAACATTGCCGCCCGGCCGGGATGCGCGATCCATCGACAGGCCGACGCCCAGGCGTCGAGGTCGCAGTAGCGTTCCGCGTGCGGTGGCCGCGAAAACAATCGCAGTACGATGCAGTCGGATATGTGCAAGCCGGCCAGTAGAATGGAGGCCGCCAGTGCGCAGCGCCCTAGTCGGGGATGACGTTGCCGGAGTCGCACAATCACGCACATGCCCAGCAGCGACACGCCCAGCGGCACCATCACGTCGGCCAGTCGGAACCAGTAGAACCGCAACAATCCGGCCGCTACCTGGCGGTCCCAGAAACCCAGCAGGCTCAACAGCAATCCCAGTAGCGCAATCGCCAACGAGGCCACCACCACCGCACGCAGTCGTCGCACCGGGCGCTCGGTGGCCGCCACGCGTCCCAGCAGCAGAAACAGGCAGCAAAGGATCGCAAAGGGGACGAGTTGATCGAGGGGGAACCGCCACGGATTGAGGTGATGGGGCAGTCGCCCATAGACATAAATCTCGTTGGCCTCGCGGACCACGGCCGCCGGGGTCCCCCAGTTCAGCAGCAGGGCGGGAATTAACCCCGGCAGCGACAACAGCAATCCGCCGAGCAGTCCTGACCACATGGTGCGCAGCGGAGGTCGGGCCGAACCGGCCAGCATCAGGGCGATGGCCGCGGCCACGACCGCCCAGCCGCCTACCAGGACGTGAAAGGCCGACGCGATGCCCAGCAACAGCCACGCCCGATTCCAGCGGTCGCGCACGAGGGCTTCCAGGCCGAGAAACATGAAGACGAAGGCGAACCCTTTGGCCTCCAGGCCGCCGATGATCCATTCGCCGGCCAGATTGCCGTGCTGCGCGAGTGCCACGAATAGCGCGGCGGTGACCGGCGCCAGCCAGCGCCGCGGCAGCACGGCGAAACTCAGACGCTGCCAGGCCCAGGCCAGCAGGCCCCAGGTGATCAGCCGTCCGGTCCACGCCAAGGCCGTGGGCGTCAACCAGCGCGACAGCCAGCCGAAGCTGAAGTAGAAGACCCAATGGGTGTCGGCCGTTTGCAGGAAGAAATCGTGCGGAGCCCAGGCGGGATTCCAAAAATGGATTGCCTTGCCCAGGTAGTTCGGCTCGTTCACCTCCGGCACCGGCCACGCGCCCTGTATGAAAAACACGGCAAACACCAGAGCCATCTCGGCCCACAGCGGCCAACGGCTCGCGGTTCCCTGTGGGAACGAGGCGGGTGCGACGGAATACTCGGTTTTACCAGCCAACGGTATTCACCTCGTATCTCTCCTCTCCTTCCGGGAGACGGGCAGGGGGTGAGAGTGGCCTTATCCTCAGGCAAGCGAATTGCCTTTGGAGTGCGGTGACTTGTCGCCGCTTTTCATAACGCGGGGCGCAGCGGTGGGTCCGGCCGTCTTAAAAGGCGACGGCGGGCCGCCGCACTCCAAAGCTTCGCCCGCGTTTCGGGCCTTACTTCTCGCCGACCGCAAGCAGTATGGATGGTTCTCCGCCAACTTCCCCTCACCCCAACCCTCTCCCGGAGGGAGAGGGGGACCTAAGACAACTGACAACCGATAACGGACGACTGACCGCCCTTTCTAACCTTCCAGCGCCGCGATCTTCTTGAAATCGTCTTTCAGCGAGCGATAAAGCTGCTGATAGATGGGGAATGCCCGATCATAATATTTCTTGGCCGCGCGATCCGGGGGCGTTTCCTGGACTACCGAGATCGTGGCCGCACAGGCC
>CAYYBU010000222.1:0-5659 GCA_964469945.1 uncultured Planctomycetaceae bacterium | reverse complement strand
GCCTGCGACGGCCGGCTGTTGGCACGGATGGGAAGCCCCATCACCGGCCGGCCGCAGCAAGCGTCGCCGGTGGCGGGCAACAGCTATCTGGTGTGCCTCGATCTGGAAGCGGAGGGCAAGTTGCTCTGGAAGCTGCCGGCTGAGGAGGGCTGGGCCTTTGAAGGCGCGCCGGTGGCCGATGCGGGCAACATTTACGTCGCCATGCGCCGCAACGACATTCGCCCCCAGGCCCACGTGGCCTGCTTCGACGCCCAGACACGGCGGCTGCGTTGGCGGCGCTTCGTCTGCGGCGCGGAGACGCCGGCCCGGGGAATTCTCCATCAATGCACGCACAATCTACTCACCCTCCAAGGCGAGACGCTCTACTACAACACGAATCTGGGCGCCGTGGCCGCGCTATCGACCCACCAGGGGCGGTTGCGCTGGGTGAGCCTTTATCCTCGCGCGCGGCACGGCGACTTGCTGCAGCCGGCGGCCCATTGGCAGCGCGACCTGACGCCCTGCCTGTATCAGGGCGGCACGCTGTTGGTGGCCCCGGCCGACAGCCCTTGCATCTTCGCCTTCGACGCCGGGACCGGCCAGATCCTGTGGCAGACGAACGCCGATGATGCCGCGGAGGTCACGCAACTGCTGGGTGTCGCCGGCGACTGCTTGATTGCCAGCGGGCGGCGGCTGTATTGGATCGGCCTGAAGGACGCCGATCGTGGGCGGCTGGTCCATGTCTGGCCCGACAGCCAGGAAAAGCCGGGTTACGGCCGCGGCATCCTGGCGGGTGGCGCCGTCTACTGGCCAACGCGGGAGAAAATCTATATCTTCGATCAACAGACCGCGCAGCCGAAAAAGGTCATCGACCTGGCGCCTCTGGGCGCCAGCGGCGGAAACCTGTTGGTGGCCGACGACCGGCTGTTGATCGCCAACGACAGCGAGTTGGTGGCGTTGGGACGACCGGCCAAGATGCCCAAAGCCCCAGCAGCTGAGTTGACGCGGCAACTTGGGGACGTGCTCGGCCTGTATCCGACGACCCACCCTACGACTCGACAACTAACCACATTACCCGTCCCAGGGCCATCTGAATGACCATCATGCTTCCAGAAAACGACGTGCAGGCCGTCCATGAGTTGAACGAGGCCTTTCGCCTCATTACCGAACAACTGGGCCGCGTGATCGTCGGCCAGCAGCAGGTGGTCGAAGAGCTGCTGGTGGCGATGTTCGCCCGCGGCCACGGCCTGTTGGTGGGCGTGCCGGGCCTGGCCAAGACGCTGATGATCCGCACCCTGGCGGAGGCCCTGACGCTGAAATTCAGCCGCATCCAGTTCACGCCCGACCTGATGCCTTCCGACATCACCGGCACCGAGGTGATCCAGGAGGACAAGCATTCGGGGGTGCGGGATTTCAAGTTTCTCAAGGGGCCGATCTTCGGCAACGTGATCCTGGCCGACGAAATCAACCGCACGCCGCCCAAGACGCAGGCCGCCTTGTTGGAGGCGATGCAGGAACATCAAATTACCACCGGGGGTACGCGGCACTGCCTCGAAGAGCCGTTTTTCGTGCTGGCCACGCAGAACCCCATCGAGCACGAAGGGACCTACCCGTTGCCAGAGGCCCAACTGGATCGCTTCATGTTCAACATCCTCGTCGATTACCCGAGCGAGGACGAGGAGATGGAGATCGTCAAGCGGACGACGGCCGACGTGGCCGCCACCGTGACGCCGACGCTCAGCGGCCCGCAGATCATGGCCTTGCAGAAGATCGTCCGCCGCGTGCCGGTGGCCGATCACGTGGTCCGCTACGCCTTGCAACTGACGCGGCTCACGCGGCCGAGCCAGGGCGACGTGCCGGCCTTCATCCGCGATTACGTGCAATGGGGCGCCGGCCCGCGCGCCAGCCAATACCTGATCCTGGGCGCCAAGGCCCGGGCGGTGCTGCACGACCGCTTCTACGCTGGCTGCGACGACGTGCGGGCGGTGGCCTATCCCGTGTTGCGGCATCGCATCATGACCAACTTCAACGCCGAGGCGGAGGGGATCACAACCGACGAGATCATCCGCCGCCTGATCGGCACGATTGCCTCCGACGGCTGACCATGGACCACGCGCAGCAATACCTCGATCCGCAAGTGTTGGCCCGCCTGCAGGGCTTGCAGTTGCGCGCGCGGTTGATTGTCGAGGGCTACGTGTCGGGGCTCCATCGCAGCCCATTCCACGGCTTCTCCATCGAGTTCGCCGAGCACCGCGAGTATGCCCCCGGCGACGACTTGCGCTATCTCGATTGGAAGGTGCTGGGCCGGACCGACAAATACTACCTTAAACAGTTCGAGGAAGAGACCAACCTGGTCTGTTACCTGCTGCTGGACACCAGCCAGAGCATGCAGTTCCGGAGCGACGCGGCGGCCATGTCGAAACTGGAATATGCCAAGTGCGCCGCGGCAGCCCTGGCCTACCTGGTCCTCCAGCAGCAAGACAGCGTCGGCCTGGTGACCTTCGACCACGAGATTCGCGCCTTGGTGCGGCCCAGCAGCAACGCCTCGCACATCAAGCAACTGCTGCACGTCATGGAGCATTCGTCGCCGCAGCGCAAGACGTCCACCGGCGCGATCTTCCACGACCTGGCCGAACGGTTCAAAAAACGCGGCATCGTGCTCGTGTTCAGCGACCTGTTCGACGACGTCGACGCCATGGTCGCCGGCCTGAAGCACTTCCGCCATCGCCGCCACGAGGTGGTCCTGTTCCACGTGCTCGACCCCGCGGAAGTGGACTTCCCCTTCCAGCAGACCACGTTGTTTCAGGGCCTTGAGCAACTGCCCGAGGTGCTGGTCGATCCGCGGGCGTTGCGCAAGGCGTACCTGGCCGAGTTCAACGGCTACGTGCGGCGGCTGAAGCGCGCCTGCCACATGCACCAGATCGATTATGTGCCCGTGCGGACCGATCAGTCGCTGGAAGTGGTGCTGTCCAGTTACTTGGCGTCGCGGTGAGGGAGGGATGAGGGATGAGGGATGAGGGATGAGGGATTTTGGGCGGGGCGAGCCCTGCGACTGGTCCCCTCTCCCTTCGGGAGAGGGTTAGGGTGAGGGTGAACGACCGGACCAAGCTCGCCTCGGCCCTCACCCGAACCGTCTCCCGGAAGGAGATGGAACTGAAGAACTCTGAACGCTGAATACTATGGCGCTGCCGCTGTTTGCCTTTGGAATCGTCAATCTGCCGATGCTCGGCTGGCTGGCGGTGGCGGCTGCGCCTATTCTGATTCACTTGTGGAGCCGGCGGAAATACCGGGAAATGTCCTGGGCGGCCATGGAATATCTCTTGGCCGCGGTGCAGCGGCAGACGCGCCGCTTGCGTCTGGAACAGTGGCTGCTGTTGCTGGTTCGCACCCTCCTGATCGTGCTGCTGGTGCTGGCCTTGGCCGAGCCGTTCCTTGAGCGTAGCGGCCTGGCGCCGGCCGGCGGCGGACGAACGCACCGCGTCCTGGTGATCGACGGCTCCTATTCCATGGCCTATCGGCCCACGGACAAGAGCCGTTTCGCCCGCGCGAAGGAGTTGGCCGAGCGCGTCGTCGAGGAAAGTCTGCAAGGCGACGCCTTCACGTTGGTGCTGATGGCGGCGCCGCCGCGGGTGGTGGTGGGCACGCCCGCGCTGGAAGCCGCGGCGGTCCGCGAGGAGATCGAGAACCTCGAACTGGTCCACGCCGGCGCGGATCTGCCGGCCACGGTGACGGTGGTGCAGCAATTGATCGACAAGGCGCGGCGGGAAAATCCGCGGCTGGAGCGGCACGAGGTCTACTTCCTGACCGATCTGCAGCGGGCCGATTGGGCTCCCGAGTTGGGCGAGACGGCCCTGGCCGAGTTTCGCCGCCAAAGCGCAGCCCTGGCCCACGCCGCCACGCTTATGATTATCGACGTGGGACAGCCCTCGGCGGAGAACCTGGCGGTCACCGCGCTGGAGGCGCTGGACACGGTTGCCGTCGTCGGGCACGGTCTGAAGTTCCAAGCCACGCTGAAGAACTTCGGCCGCCAGGCCCGCGACCGCCAGATGGTCGAGTTGTTGGTCGACGGCCGGCGGGCGGAACAACAAGTGGTGGATATTCCGGCAGGCGGCGAGACCTCGACCGTCTTCGCCTATCGTCCCGATACGCCCGGCGATCACACGATCGAGGTCCGCGCCGACGGCGACGCTTTGGACGTCGATAACCATCGTTACCTGGTCGTTCCCGTGCGGCAGTCGATCCGCGTGCTGTGCATCAACGGGCGACCGTCGGGCGAATCGTTCCACGGCGCCACCGACTACCTGGCGGCGGCGTTGGCTGCCCAGAGCGGCCCCGGGCGGCAGGGCTCGGTCGCCGTCGACGTGGCCATGGAGAGCGCCTTGCTGGAACGCGACCTGGGCGGCTACGATTGCGTGTACCTGTGCGACGTGGCCCAATTCACCGCCAGCGAAGCCCGCGTGCTGGACGCCTACCTGGGCCATGGCGGCAGCCTGGTGTTCGCACTCGGCGGCCAGGTGCTGGCCGACCGTTACAACCGCGAGTTGGCCGGCGGGGCAGGGGGGCCGCGCATTCTGCCGGCGCGATTGGGCCCGATCGTGGACAAGGTGCCGCCGGGGCTGGACCCGCTGGACTACCGCCACAAAATCGTCCAGGCCTTTCGCGGCCGCGAGAAGTCGGGCCTGCTCACGACGCCGGTCGATAAGCTTTACCGACTGGAAATTTCCAAGAATTCGGCCGCCCACGTGGTGCTGGCCACCCGGGGCGGTCTCCCTTTGCTGGTCGAAGAGCCGATCCGCAAGGGACGCGTGGTGCTGCTGGCCACCTCGGCCGACAGCTCCTGGACGCCCATGCCGCTGTGGCCCAGCTACGTGCCGCTGATGCACGAGATCCTCACCTGGTGTGTCGGTGGGCAGAACCAGCAGCGCAACGTCGAGGTCGGCGACGTGCTCGGCGGTTCGGCTCCCGCCACGGCCGCCGACGCGCCGCTGTGGGTGCAGCGTCCCGACGGGCAGCGTCGGAAAGTGCCGCTGCACGCCGAAGGCGACTACAGCGCGTGGAGCTACGCGGACACTACGCTCAGCGGCATCTATACGGCACGGTTCGGTCCGCCCGTCTCGCGCAACCAGTGTTTCGCGGTGAACCTGGACACCCGCCAAAGCGACCTGGCGTCGTTGGGCGAGGAGGACCTGCGCGGCGAGGTGTGGACCGACGTTCCCTTCCTTTATCAAACGACGTGGCAGAATCTCGACGCCGCGGACGCTAGCCCGATGGCACGGCCCGGGCGACTGCACGTCGGCCTGCTGTACGGCGTGCTGGGATTGTTGTTTGCAGACACTTTTTTGGCCTGGCGATTCGGCCATCATCATCCATGAACGGTACCCTGCCACTCTGGTTGGAGCGATTGCTCGGCATCGATGCGGGGCCCGGCGAGGGTACGGTCTGGAGCCTGGAGAACCGTTGGCCCTGGCCGCCTTGGGTCACGCTGCTGCTGGTGACGGTGGCGCTTGTTTTCGTGACGGCGATCTATTTCCGCGAGAGCCGCCAGGCCAGCGGCCGGTACCGGGCCATGCTGGCCGTCATGCGGCTGAGCCTGATCGCGCTGGTGTTGTTGATGATCGCCCAGTTCGCGCTCTCCTTGCAGCGGACCGGCTTACCCTACGTGGCCGTGCTGGTGGACCGC
>CAYYBU010000221.1:0-5674 GCA_964469945.1 uncultured Planctomycetaceae bacterium | reverse complement strand
CGCGGGAATCGGCCACCAGTGTCTCGCCGAGCGTCGCCAGCGTAGCCGGCCAAAGCGTTTTCAGACGTTCCAAGGCCGCCTCCGGACCGTCCATAGCGCCATAGACGGCGTCATCGAGGGCTTCCAGCCTTTCCAACACTTCCGGCCCATCGGGATGGAGCTGCTTGGAGGGAACGATCGTCGCCGCGGGAGCGGACGCGACCGCGTCCAGACTCTTCTCGAATCGGTGATGGGGGGCATGGGCACGCAGCCCGCTGTCGGCTTTTTCGCCGGGCACGTCGACGGGTCCCGGATCGTTGGCGTCATCACTCATCATTGCGTCCCCTTGGAAGTTTACATAACAAATAGAGTCGCACGATTCCCGGAGGAATCGCTGTAGGGAACGTCCTCCGTGGCGTTCCGTTTTGTCGGTACGCCCGGAACGCTACGGAGGGCGTTCCCTACACAGTTCGCCTGCGAACCTCCTGGAATCGCGCAATTCAATTTAGGCTTGGGCCGCGGCGAGTGATTTCGGCTCGGCGGCGGGCGTCTTGACGTCGGCCGGAGCGGACAGCATCAGGTCCGCGGCGGCCACCGCACAGCGGAAACCGATGTTGTGCTGACGGCCGAGGGGATCCTCGCTGCTCTGAAACTGACTGTCCCCCTGCGAGTCGAAAAAAGTGTCGAAGGCGCCGCCGCGGATGCTCTTCCGCGCGGCGGTCGCCGGCGCCGCGGCCGCGCCGCCGCCGGCCCACGTGCCGTTGGTCCATTCCCAGACGTTGCCGATCAGTTGGTAGACGCCGCCGACGCTCATGCCTTCGGCGAATTCATGCACGGGGACGATGGCGTTGGGGCCCGTTCCCCACAGGTTGGCGCGGCGCGGCTCCATGACGTCGCCCCAAGGATAGCGGCGCTGCCGGCAGGCCGTCTCGGAGATGGCCACCGGCCAACTGCTGGCCTTGACCCATTCGGCGTCGCTGGGAAGTCGCTTGCCGAGCCAGCGCGCACAGGCGGCCGCCTCGTACCAACTGACGCCCACCACGGGATGGTCCTCTTCTCCCGGGGCACAATGGCCGTTGTTCCAGAATCGCGGCCCGGGCAGAGCGCTTTGATCGACCAACGAGGGCAGCATCGGCCAGGCGGCTTTGTCCCAGAAGGCTTTCTGTTGATAACCACCGGCCGCCACGAACTGCTGATACAGGCGATTGGTGACCGGAAAACGGTCCAGGAAGAAACGCTCCACGCGGACCATCCGGCCCGGCGTCGACGCATAAGGAGACGCGGCGTCCGCGGCGTCCGCGGCGCTTGGATCGACCTCGACCGCCGCGGCCGCGACCGTGTCGGCAGTCGAGGGGTTGTCTTCGAGCATGACGCCGCCTTCGGTCACCATTGCCATGGTCTGCCGCAGGGCATCCAAAGCGCGGCGAAAAAGGTCCTGGTTCACGGTGACGGCGATTTGCCGGCGCAGCAGCAAGGCGCAACGCCCCTCGACGATCATCTGCGCGGCCAGGTCCTCCGGTTTTGCGGGTTTGGCCGCGGCGGGCGCGAGCGCCTTGGCCGCGGTCTTCTTCGGCACCACGGGAATGCCGCGCAGTCGGCGCAACTGTGCCAGGGCAGCCTGTTGTGCCGCCCGGCTGGCATGCGCCCAGCGCAACATCACGTAACAGAGGCCGATGGTGCCGCCCGCCGTCAACAGCGGGTTGCCCTGCCGCAAGCCGATGTGGAGATTGATAGCGCAGAACAGTGCGATCGTACCCAATACGCAATACGTCTTGCACCGTTGCACTACAGTCTTCCGGTCGATCATGTCAACTTCCTACCGTGGCCTGGGGCCAGCGGCGAATCTATTTTTGCCGGGTGGGTCGCGGCGGTTTGGGCAACTCCCGGACAATTCCTTCCAACAGACACCGCAAGTTTTTCAGTTCGCCACCCCACTGCGTCTCTTGGCGGGCGTGGTGGCGCTGCCGCTCCGCCAGCGTTTCGGTCAACTCGGCGATGCGTCGCCGCGCGGCCTCCTCTTGGGATTGTAGCATCGTCCGCTCGCGCTCCAACAGCAGGCAGCGCTGCCGCAAGTCCGCGCACTGCTCGAACAGGTCGGCCAGGAATTGCTCGAAGTCGTGGTAACTGCCGGACAACTCGGCCAAGGCGCCGCCGATGGTTTCGATGCTGACACGCTGTTCGGATTGTTGGAGACACGTGTCACTTGCCATGAATACCAATGATGCCTGATGAATGCGGAGGGCGGATGCGCCTGAAGCCGAACGGCTGCCACACTAAGCTTAGGTCACGAAGTGCCGGGAGGCAAACCGCGGGCGGGCGTCGAAGGGGACAGGTCCATGTTTTCGGCCAGGCGTCTATCGGCCGGAATGCGTCCTCTTGCCGAAGAATGGATCAGTCCCCGCGTACCGCGGAGGCCGGTTATTCCGAATGTTCGGCGCGCTGGTGGGGGCCGTCGGGCCGGAGCCCCTTGCGCTGGAGCAGATCCGCGCCCGAACGGGGCCGCGGTACGCCGCGATGGGCCGCATCGCTGGCCGCCGCGGCCGGCCGCCGCCACGGCAGACCCAGCTTGCCCAACACGGGCCACAGCAGCGGGCCATTGTCGCGCAAATACTCCCAACGAAAATAGAAGCGATGGAAGCACTTCGCCAGCAGCGCTTCCACGTGAGGACCGCTCAGATGGGCGTATTTCAGCACCGGCGTGTACACGGTGTAATGGCTGAAATCCTCGTCGGCGATTTGCTCCCGCATCTGTTGGTAGAAGGCCGTGCCCGGATAGGGCGTGACCACGTTGAAGTTGGCAAACGTCGGATTCAATTGCTCGGCATACTGCCGCACGCGGCGGATCGACTCCTCCGTGTCGTCGGGAAAGCCGACGAGGAAACCGGCCACGGTGCGGATTCCCAGGCGGCGGCACAGCAAGACGAACTCGCGCTGGCGGTCCGCGGCAATCGAGGCGCGACGATAGCGCCGCAACGTGTCGTCGTCGGGCGTTTCCATGCCCACGGTGATGCTCGTCAACCCCACGCGCTTCAGCAACCGCAAGGTCTCGGCGGGGAGCAGGTCGATGCGCGTCTCGATGGAAAACTGGATCTTTCGCGGCAAGCGACCGATACGATCGGCCAATTCCGCGACCAGCGCGGGACGCAGCCCGAACAGTGGATCGCGAAACTTGAAGGAGCGGAAGCCCCAGCGGCGAATGCCGTGGCGCATCTCGTCGGCCACGGCGTCGGGGCGACGAAAGCGCGTGGAATTGTCCAAGACCAGGTAGGGGCAATAGTTGCACTTCATCGTGCAGCCGCGGCTGGCCTGGATCAGCGCGGTGGGGAAACGCCAAAAATCGTAGCCCATGCGGAATCGTTGCGGCGCGAAGGGCGACCAGTCGGGCGGCGGCAGCCGGTCGAGATCCTCGATCGTGCCCAGTTGCACGCTCGCCCCCGGCCGGGCCAAGACCTCGTCGAGCTTCCAGAGCAACTGCTCGGCCTCGCCCTTGACCACGGTCACGTTCAGATCGGCAAACGCCTCGTGCAGCACGGAGGCCACCGTGCCCACCACCAGCACCCGCGCCGCCGGGTTTTGCGCGAGCAAGTCGATCATCACCTGGCGCTCCAGCGCGAGCGTCAGCAGCGAAGGATTGAAGACATAGAGGTCGGCGCCGCGGGGAAGGCGAGCTTCGGCATACTCGACGTGGTGCCCCAGGCGGGCGAAGATGGCGGCCAGATAGGCGAACAGCAGGGCCGCCGGCCGGCGATCGCGGCGGTAAAAATGGCGGATCACGCGGCTGCGGAAGGTGCCGTCGCCGCGATACTGGCCCACGCCGAAGCCGCCCGCGAAGTCCTTGGAGACGTCCAGTTTTCGCGTATCCCAAAGGACAATGTGCATGGGAAGTGGATGCCCGTTATCGTGAAGGAATCAGGACTTCTCACAAGGCTGGACCGCCCTCACCCCCTGCCCCTCTCCCGCCGGGCGGGCGAGGGGAGTTGTGGAAGCGCTTGCGGTTTTGCCAGAATGATGTGGACCGGACAGGCTGGGACCGTCCCCGAGACTGAGCGGGACGATCCGCTGCTGCGGACAAAGTCGGTAACGGATGCCGCGCCAGACCAAGGCGCGACCGAACACGGTGCTCAGCAGCACGAGCCACTCCAGCAGCGCCGCCAACGGACCGGCCCAGATGTCGAACAGCCGCGCCGCCCGCAGCGTCTGGCGATGTTGGGGGAAGTACACGCCCGCCAGATTTTGCACGATCGCACGGCGGGCGGCGCCGAGCAGATAGAGTGCGGCGCCCACCGCGGCGGGAATCCAGGGAGCCGGCCGGCCATCGACCAGCCCGGCGCCGATGGCGATGAGCGTGCCCAGCCCGACGGCCTGCCGGAAGGTCGCCGACCACACGGCCAGCAGCCACCAGCCGGGCACATAATGCCGGGCGATGAGGTACTGGCGGCGGAGAAAGGCGAGCGTTTCGGCCAGCGACATCGACAGCGGCGAGGCGACCACGCAGGCGGGCTCGAAACGCACGGGCTGCTTCGCTTGCCGCAGCACCCGGCTGGCCATCAGATCGTCGCTCAAGACGCCCTTCCAGGCCTGACGCATGCCGAGGGCCTCGAAGCGGTCGCGGCCGATCGCCCAGGAGCCGCCCCAGACCATGTAATGATTGTTGCGGCCCAACAGCGACGTGATCGTGCAATTGATGCTGTAGAGTAGATGGTGTGCCAGCGTGGGCCGGCCGGGTATGAACCAGCGATAGCCGGTGGTGGCCCCCAACGCCGGCCGGTAGAGCCGCGCAATCGCCAGCCGCAGCCACTGCGGCCGCGGCCGGGCGTCGGAGTCGACGAAGACCAGGTAGCGGATCTCCGGCGGCAACTGGGCCGTGGCGGCGCGGAGGTTATGGACCTTTTGCCCCCCCTCGCTGGCGCGGCCGGCCACCACGAGCCGCGCCGGCGCACCGAGCGGCTCGGCCAGCAGGCGGCGGATCACCGCGCAGGCCGGATCGTCGGCTTCCTCGACGATGAAGACGACTTCATAGTCGTCATAATCCTGCGCGAGCACGGCGCGAAGGTTCCCCGGCAGATCGAAGTCGGCGCCCTTGCACGGGGCCAGCACCAGGGCCCGGCCCGTGGGCCGATGCCGCTGGAGGGTCCTCATGCAGACGCACGCATAGCGGTGCTGTTCCCAGGTATGGAGTAACAGCAGCAGGGCCTGCACCACGGCTGCCCCGGCCAGGACCAGGTAGATGATCCAGGGGATGGAGTTCATGTTCGACCGACGCTCCCAACGCTTGAGATCACTGCGATGACGCGCCGACCGGCGGGCAGCTTCGGCGACCAGCGACGGGTGGCAAGATAGCAACTGGGGGTGGTGCAGGTCAAGATCAACGACTGGCGGCATCCACCGTCGATCAACATGTGCCAACGGCGCAACCGATTGGCAGGTCGGACGTTGCGATTGATTTGGCGGGAATGCCGAAAAAGCGAGCGCCACGAGCAGAGTCCTTCTGCGCGTGGCGCTCTTCGTCGCGACGAACATGTCGCGGACCGCGAGGGGGACGCTTGCGGCCCGCATGAAAAACGCACTCGCTCTCGCTTTCTCTCTCTACTTCACCTCGTCCAATTTCACGGGCCGCTTCTCTTCGGCGGCCAATAGCGCGGCCTCCAGCACCCGCTGCGTCTGATAGGCGTCCTCGAAGTCCGGCAGCGGCAGC
>CAYYBU010000220.1:0-5674 GCA_964469945.1 uncultured Planctomycetaceae bacterium | reverse complement strand
CGATCGCTTCATGCTGCCGCAGTTCGTGGCCCAGGATTTTGCCGAGGTTCTGGACGAGTTGAAGCGGGCCGGCTATACGCTCGATTCGCAGTGGTTCGCGCCGCACTTCGAGTTCCGTTTCCCGCTGGTCGGCGAGGTGACCTACGCCGGGATCCGCCTGGAATTGCGGCAGGCGATCGAGCCTTGGCACGTGTTGGGCGAAGAGCGAGCCTCGGCGGGCACGGCACGCTACGTCGACTCCTCGCTGGAACGTTTGCAGGTCAAGGTCCAAGGCATGACCGACACGCGATACCTGCTGACCTGCAACGGCCGCGCCGTGCCGCTGCATCCCACGGGCACGCCGGGCGAGTTCGTGGCGGGCGTGCGCTATCGGGCCTGGCAACCGCCTTCCTGCCTGCATCCCACGATCGGCGTCCATACCCCCTTGGTCTTCGACGTCGTGGACCGCTGGTCGGCGCATGCCATCGGCGGTTGTACGTGGCACGTGGCCCATCCGGGCGGACTGAGTTTCGATGCCTTTCCGGTCAATGCCATCGTGGCCGAGACCCGTCGTGCGGCCCGCTTCTTGCCCATGGGACATACGCCAGGGGCCGTGCAATTGCCCTTGCCCGAGGTGAATCACTACTACCCACTGACGCTCGATTTGCGGCGCCCGGCCGCAGGGGATGGGGCGACGGCCGCCATCCCCCGCTATAATGCCCAGGAGACCTAAAGTAAATTTGTCACCCTGAGCCTACGTGCTGCGATCAGGATGACATTCGCACCGACCCCAAGTATGTCAGAACCTTGCTTGAGTTCTTCGATCGAGAGGCTTCCGTCGTCGGTAGCCGACGGCCTGTTGTCGGGCTACGCGCCGGTGGCAGGCGTCTACGACGAATTGGCCGAGTCGCCGGGCTGCTTCCGCGAGCCCTCCCGGCGCTTCGTGGTCGGGATCGACGCCATGGGTTCGCAAGGTCTCCAGCGGCATTTCGAGGAGGCGCGGCGGATGCTGCGCGAAAACGGCCTGTTGCCCAGCGTTCGCGGCGACCGTGAGGAAAGCGAGCCCTCCTGGGAACTCGATCCTCTGCCGTTGCTGATTTCCAAGAGCCAGTGGAGCGAATTGGCGGCTGGGTTGGCGCAACGCGCGGAACTGTTGGATGCGATCCTCGCCGACGTCTATGGACCGCAGCGGACCTTGGTCGCGGGCGTGATCCCGCCGGAACTGGTTTTCGGGAATCCCGATTTCCTCGTGCCTTGTCACGGTGCGGCCGCAGCGCAAAAACGGCGTCTGCACTTCCACGCCTGCCACTTGACCCGCCACGGCGACGGCAGTTGGCTGGTGCTGGCCGACCACGCCGACAGCCCCCTGGGAAGCGGTTTCGCCCTAGAAAATCGCATCGTGCTGTCGCGCGTGTTGCCCAGCGACTTCCATAGTCTGCACGTGGAACGGCTGGCGGCGTTCTTCATCACCTTGCGGGAAACGCTGCAAACGCTGGCCCCGCCGCGGGTCGAAAATCCGCGGGTCGTGTTGCTTTCGCCGGGACCGCGCAGCTCGCGGTATTTCGAGGATGCCTACCTGGCCCGCTACCTGGGCTACACCCTCGTCGAAGGCGGCGACCTGACGGTGCGCGGCACGACTGTCTACTTGAAGACCCTCGGCGGCCTGCTGCCGGTCGACGTGGTGCTCCGCTGCATGGCCGACGAAGACTGCGATCCCTTGGAACTCAGCGGCGACTCGCTGCATGGCGTGCCGGGGTTGATGGAGACTGTGCGGAGCGGACAGGTCGCGGTGAGCAACGCCCTAGGCAACGGGTTTCTGGAAACGCCCGCCTTGCCGGCGCTGCTGCCCGAGTTATGCCGGCACCTGCTGGGCGAAGATTTGAAACTGCCCTCGCGGCCGACGTGGTGGTGCGGCCGGCCCGCCGACTGGGATTACGTCCGGGCGCACTTCGACGAACTGTCGTTCCGCGCGGCGGTCCGTCCCCGGGGCAAGACCAGCGGCGCGGCGGCCGCGCACGACGGCCGCGACCGCACGCGGCTGCTGGAGGCCGTACGCCGCAACCCGGGGGCCTTCGTGGCCCAAGCCCGCATCGCGCGATCGACGGCCCCGGTATGGAACGGCGGCACGATCGAACCCTGGTACATGAGCCTGCGCAGCTTCATCGCGGCCGATCGCCAGGGGGCCTATCACGTCATGCCGGGCGGCCTGGCCCGGGTTGCTCCCACTGCGGACGGCGTCGACGATGCGCTCACCGCCACGACCCGCAGCAAGGACGTGTGGATCCTCTCCGACCGCCCGGTCGCCTCGATCACGCTGCTGCGACCGCAGTCAGGCACGGTTGAGTTGCGCCGCAGCGGCAATGACCTGCCCAGCCGCGTGGCCGACAATCTCTATTGGCTCGGCCGGCACGTGGAGCGCGCCGAAGGCATGGTCCGTCACCTGCGGAGTTGCGTCGTGCGGATGATCAGCGAGTTGGAGCCCTCGGGTGTGCCGGAGTTGACGCAACTCGTGCGGATCCTCTCCGACGACAGTTTCTTGCCGCAGCTCGCCCACGAAGGCCCGGAACTGCTGCGGGCCCTCGAAGACGAGATTCTCGCCGTCATTTACAGTCCCGCGCGGAGCGGTACGCTGGACGACACGATCCGTTCCATGTATCGCACGGCGTCCATTGTGCGCGACCGCATTTCGGCCGACACCTGGCGCATCGTCAACCAGTTGGATCTGGACCTGCTCAGGCCGCGGCCGCTGGAGGCCATGCGCCTCGGCGACGCGCTCCTGCCGTTGAACCAGGCTTTCAATCTGCTTTCGGCGCTGGGCGGCCTGACCACCGAGAGCATGACCCGCGGGCCGGGCTGGCGCTTCGTCGACATGGGACGCCGCCTGGAACGGGCCTTGAACGTGTTGCGCTTGCTCCGCAAGACGCTGGTCCTGCCCGTGGCCGAGTCGTCGTCGCTGCTGGAATTCATTTTGGAGATTGCCGATAGCAGCATGACCTATCGCTATCGCTACCTCAATTCGTTGCAGTTGGCGCCGCTGCTGGATCTGCTCTTGACGGACGAGACCAATCCCCGCTCCGTGGGTTTCCAACTGGCGGCGCTGGCCGATCATGTCCGCCAGTTGCCGGGAAAGGACAGCAATCCCTTGCGGAATCGCGAGACGCGGATCACGATCGCCCTCCAGGCCGAGTTGCGGCTGGTCGAGATCGAGAACCTCGCCGGGCGCGTGGAGCAGGGGGTGCGGCGTTACCTGGACAACTTTCTCGCGGATATCACGCTGCAGTTGTGGCAGCTTTCCGACAGCATCACGCACACGTATTTCACGCACACGGGCCCCTCGCGGCAATTGGGCTCCCTCTCCACGGCACACCTGGCATGAAGGGGCACCTGGCATGAAGTACGAGGTCCAGCACCGCACGACCTATCAGTACGGCGAGCCGGTTACGTTGGCGCACAACGAGGCGCACCTGACGCCGCGGGACGGCGCGCTGCAGCGCTGCTTGTCGAACCGCCTGATGATCGTGCCCACGCCGGCCATCACGCGCACCCGGACGGACTTTTTCGGCAACCAGACCACTTTCTTCACGCTGGAGGAAGAACATCGCGAATTGACGGTTACGGCCATTAGCGAGGTGGAGAGTTTTCCGGGCGAGAGTCCCGATCCCGCCCGTACGCCGCCGTGGGAGAACATGCGGGCGGCGTTGGCCCGGCCGGCCGACGCCGTACACCTGGCGGCGTCACAGTTCAGCTTTGACTCGCCGAGGCTGCTGCGGCATGAGCGGTTGGGGGCGTACGCGGCCGAGTCGTTCGCGCCCGGGCGGCCCCTGCTGGAAGCGGCCTTGGATCTGACGGGCCGTCTGCACCGCGACTTCCGCTACGACGCCCGTGCCACCTGTGTGAGCACGCCGACCTTGGAGGTTTTCGAGAACCGTCGCGGCGTGTGCCAGGACTTCGCCCATTTGCAGATTGCCTGCCTGCGGTCGTTGGGGCTGGCCGCGCGATACGTAAGCGGCTACCTGTTGACCAATCCGCGTCCTGGCGAATCGCGACTTATCGGCGCCGATGCGTCGCACGCCTGGTTGAGCATTTTCTGCGGCGCGGCGGGCTGGATCGACCTCGATCCGACGAACGACCAGATTCCCACCACGCGGCACATCACGACCGCCTGGGGACGCGACTACGGCGACGTGTGTCCGATCAAGGGGGTGTTCCTGGGCGGCGGCAGCCATACGATGTCGGTGGCCGTCGACGTCGTGCCCACGGCCGTCGAGTGAGCAGGGGCTCAGCGGCGCGTTCTTAATGACTTGTAACGTTTCACCTATCGCGGAGCGAGAGGGATACGTGCAACCTTGCGCACCGCGCGGTTACTGCAACGTCACCTTCTGGCCCACGCGCAGCACTACCGGCCCCAGCAGTCCGGATTCCAACAAGGGGTCGTTCTTGTGCCAATGCCGCCAGGTCGTGAAGGTCAGCCGGCCCGTGGGACTGGGTTTTCCGGCCAGCAGCCATGCCGGCCACTCGGCCAGTTGATCGCCATTCCAGCGGCAATCCTCGGGCAGTTGCGCATCGCCGATAAGCCGATTGGGCCAGAGATTCGTCACCTTGACCTCCAGGCGATTCTTGCCCGGCTGCGCCGCCGCGAGGCGCATGCGGAAAGGCGGCTTCCAGAGCACGCCCAGATCCTTGCCGTTGAGCGTCACATGGGCCAGGTTTCGCACGTGCCCCAGGTCCAGGTCGAGGACCCAGTCTGTCGTCAAGAGCGCGGGGGAAATCTCGATGTCTTTCACGTAGGTCGCGGTGCCGGAGAAGTATTTGACGCCCGCGTCGGCATGATCCGACCAGGAGATGAGTTTATCGAGCGTCACGCGGGGCGGCGCACCCCAGTGCGGTGGAAATTGCAACTCCCAGGGTCCAGCGATAGGAATGACGTTGGCCGCGCCGCCGCCGGCGACCTGGAACGTCCGCCTGTCGCTCGTCTTCACCTGCAGAGAACCCGTTTGCCAGAAGGTTGCCTCCAACGGCCCATTAGCCCGCAAGGCCAGGTCGAAGGCCGCGGGCACAACGCGCGTGTCGTCTTGCGGCGTAATGCCCGGCGGAATCGAGAGCATGGCGTTTTCTGCGACCTTCACCTCGTTGGGCTTGCCGTCCAGTACATACTGCACCTGAAGTTGTTTCAGATGCAGGGAAGCGGGATCCCCCTTGATGTCGTTGCTCGCGCGCACGCACAGTTGGCCGTCGCGCACCAGCGCTTGGAGTTCGGCCGTGACGTCAACCGACCCACTGCCGTCGTTGGCGGCATAGACCGCCTTGCGAATCACCAGAACCTGCACCGGCGCCTTGGGGGCGTGGTGATCTTCAGCGGCGGCCGTAGACGCCGTGGCCGTAAACACGACGGACCGCGCGCGAGGGCCCGCGTGAAGGTTGGGGCTATGGAATACGACGAACACCGAGCCGCACGGATCCAGTCGCAACGGAATGCGCTGTAACGGGAGGCTGGGGATCTTGGAGCTTTGAGCGTACAACACGGGCACCGGCTCCTGCACGCCGCTATCCGGGTGCCAGAAGTCGGCTGTCTTACAGGCCACGCGGAAGCCACACTCGACTTGGCATGTGGTCTTCTGCGGATTGGCTACGAAGTAAATCTCGGTTTCGCCCACCTTGCGATGAATGTACGTCAGCGGTGCGGCGCCGGCGTCGA
>CAYYBU010000219.1:0-5679 GCA_964469945.1 uncultured Planctomycetaceae bacterium | reverse complement strand
TCTACCGGCTGGGAACTCTGCGCTGCCTGCGGATTGCCGACCTGAAGGTTGTTGTGAACCTTGGTCACGCCCTGCACCCGGCCCGCGATCGACTCCGCTAATTCACTGGAGGCATCGCTCGATACGGTTCCAGAGAGCGTAACCTCACTCTGGATGGTGGCCGCCGTGATCAAATCGTTCTTCAGCGCCTTCGAGGCGTCCAAAGCGTGAACTACGTCCATCTCGATCTGACCGTCCGAGCGCTGGCCAGCCGCTGCCGCAGCGTCACGGCCTGATCGTCATTTACGCGCGATCCTTCGTCGTGGCCGATTGGCTGTCGGCGGCCTGCCTCCGCTACGGCCATGCCACGGTGTGGTGGCATCCGCGGCGGCGGCCGCAGGTGCGCGGCGCGGCGGCGGTCGTCTTCGACGGCTGGGACTGCGGGGAAGAAGTGTGTCGAACGTTGCGGCAGGTGGCCGCGGCGATGGCGCCCGCGCCGCTGGTCGCGCTGCTTGACTTCCCACGCATCGAGGACATCGAGCGCGCCCGCGATGCCGGGGCCGCGGCCGTGCTCTCCAAGCCGCTGCATCTGCAGGATCTGTTCTGGCAGTTGGATCGGCTTTAATGTATCCGGCACTCGCCGTGTGCCGTTGGCCACCCCGTCGGAACGCCACGGAAAGCGTTCTCTGCAAAACGGAAAAAGGGGACAGGCACCGTGGCGGCAACGTTTCTGCTTAGGCCACACCGGCTTGTGCCACGGAGCCGGTCCCCATTTTCCGCGAACCTTGCGCAGTCGAATTAGAAATAGCCGGCAAACAGCCGCAACTGCCGCCAGAGCGATCGGGGCGAGGCGTGCAACAATCGCGAGACCACATAGCCGGGCCGCATATAGTATGACCAGATCGCCTTTCGCACCAGATGGTCCACGTGGCGGCGCTCGGAATCGGCGCCGGCGAAGGCCGGAAACAGTTCGCCGCTGCCCGGGGCAAATTGATCGTACAGCGGCGTGCCCGGATAGGGCGAGATGCGGTGAAACGAGGCATAGGTCGGGTTCAACTCGCGGGCGAAGCGAATGGTCTGCTGCATTTCCGCTGCCGTCTCGCCCGGATAGCCCAGCAGGAAGAAACAGAGCGTTTCGATCCCCAGGCGTTGCGTGAGCCGGACGCCGGCCCGCTGCTGTTCGAGGGTGGTGTGCTTCCGGCTTAGTTCGAGAATCCGCGGGCTGCCGCTTTCCACGCCGTAATGGATCAGCCGGCAACCGGCGCGTTTCATCAGCCGCAACAGGGGCTCATCGACCAGGTCGGCGCGGGTCTGGCAACACCAGCGCACGGCGATGCGCTCGGCCAACAGGTGCTCGCACAGGCCGCGAACCAACTCCGCCGAGGCGGTGAATTCCAGGTCGATGAAGTAGAGGTTGCGGACGCCGAACTGCCGGACCGCAATTTCCACCTCGCGGCCCAATTGCGCGGCCGTCTTCCGCCGCAACCGCTTGCCCTGGATGACGCGCGAGCAGAACGTGCATGGCCAAGGACAGCCGCGCACCCCCTCCAACACCAGGAACCGCGGCCCAAGGATTTCGTATTGATAATGCCTGGGATCGATGAGGTGAAAAGCGGGGACGGGAAGGGTCGTCAAGTCGATGTCGGGGCGATCCGCCGTCGATACCGGGCGGCCGTCGCGAAGAAACGTCAACCCCAGCGTCCGCTCCCAGGCCCCGCCGGCAGCCAACTCGCGAACGGTGGGCTCCGGCTCGCCGCGCACCACGGCGTCGACGCCGGAACGAATCAACATCTCCTCGGGCTGCACCGTGCCGTGAAAGCCGAGGAGGACCAATTGGCGGCTGCATGGCCGCAAGTGCTCGACCAAGGTCCAAAGCGGCGCCAATTCGAGCGTCGGGCACTGCCAACGGTCCAACGCCGAACTGGTGACGCAGATCAGATCGACCTTGCCCACCCGGGCGGCTACTTGTTGCGGCGCTAGCCGCTCGGCCTGGGCGTCGACGATGCGCACCCGATGACCGTCGGCCTCCAGCAGCGCGGCGCAATTGAGTAGTTCCAGCGGCGGCCAGCGGCGGTTATAGGTGTGGTCCGCCCCCGCGATCGGATACTGCCAACAGGGTTTGACTAGAACGATTTCCAAAGGATGAAGGCGCAAAGGTGAAGGATGAGGGATGAAAGATGAAAGATGAACAATGAAAGGCGCGGGACCGAGCGTTACGGTTCGTCGTCGAGACGCTTGCCCAATTCTACTGTTCCCGGATGTTGCCTGTCCAACTGGAGACATTTGGTCAACAACGCCCGGGCCTTGGTGATTTGGCCGCGCTGCTGGGCAATCTGCGCCAGGCCGAAATAGGCGTCCGCCTGGGGGCCGCCGATATTGAGCACATAGATGAAGCGGCCTTCCGCATCGTGGAGATTGCCGGCCGCCAGCGCGGCATTGCCTTGGCGGAGGAAATCGGCGGTGAACTGTGCGACCGTGGCCCGGGGTTCCGCCGTGCCGGCGTGCAGGGCCAGCGGCACTTCATGGAGGACAAGACAGCCCAACCCCAGCAGCAGGGCGGCTTGCAGGAGTCGGCGGTGGTTTGAACCGACCGGAAAACGACTTCCCGATCTGTCGCGGCGGAATCGAAGCCCGAAGCGCAAGCGAGAAGGCCCCGCTCGGGGATCCTCGCTTGCGCTTCGGGCTTCCGATGGGCCCGTGGCCAGCCAAGCGAGGACGCCGCCGGCACAGACCACGGCGGGAAGCAACGTGAGCGAGGCCCACCAGAAGGGCTCGAACCGCGTGCCGCCGGGCAACACCAGAAAGAAAGCGAAGACCAGCAGAAACACGATCGTCAACAGCCGCACCGCGGGATTTTGCCACCGCGTGATGGCCGCGGCCGCGACCGCCGCCAGATACAGCAGCCCAGCAGGCCAGTAGCAGACATAGAGGTTTCCCTGCTCGTAGTCGCTATCCAGCACGGCGGGCCCCAGTGCCAGGCGGAACAACTCGCCCACGTACAAGCTCAGCGGTTTCAGCGACCAGTGGAAGGTCCCGGCGGCCAAGGCCGCATCGCGTCCCAGGTAGCTCTCCGGCCACTGCGAAAAGTTCCAAAGCAGGTCCGGGGCCACCACCAGCACCAGCACGGCCTGGCCCAGCCACCATGCCGGCCGCCGCAGCAGGTGGCGATGGGCGGGCGTGATGAGCAGATAGATCCACAAGGCCGGCAGCAGCAGGGCCGCCGGCTCTTTGGCGAGATAGGCCAGGCCGAGCAGCACGCCGAGCAGGGCGAAGTTGGCCGCCGTACCGCGCTCCAGCGCGCGGAGAAACTGCACGAGCGCCAGCGCAGCCAACAGCAGCATGAGCACTTCGGGCATGAACACCCGCGACCAGCCGGCATGGAACTGGTCGACCGCCAGCAGGGCGGCCGCCCAGAGACCGGCGCACGGCGAAAAGGCGCGGCGGGCGAGAAAATAGACCGGCAGCAGCGTCGCCGTGCCGGCCAGCAGATAGGGCACGCGCAGGCCGAAATCGCTGCTCCCCAGCAGCAAGCTGCCCAATTTCAGCACGTAGATGCTCAGCAGCGGATGATCGAGCGTACGCGAGACCAGATGGAAGTGCGCGGGCCGGAAATCGATGGTCTGGGCCAGCGCCCAATGGGCGCGCTCGTCGAAGACAAGACTCGCACTCCAAGCTCCCAGAACGCGCAGGGCCAAGGCCAGGAGAAGCACGAGCCCAAGCAGTCCTTTTCCTCGACACCACCCCAGGCGGAAAAAGGGGGACAGGCACCGTGGCAGCAAGGTTTCTCCTAACGCCGAACCAACTTGTGCCACGGAGCCAGTCCCCCTTTTTCCGCCGATCTTGCACACTCATGGCTTGGGCGCAGTCTTCGTTTCGGGCTTGGGCGGTTCGAGCTTGGCCCGCAACTGCTCGCGCTGACTGCTTTGCGAGGCCGGATCGGCGGCCGGGTCGATGCCGATGGGCTCACCCAACAGGCCGGCCAGTTGCTTGGCCGCGACGCGGCGGGTCGATCCTTCGGGCCGATCCAGCAAGGCCAGCCAAACCAGGGGGTCGGCCACCAGTTGCGCCGCCACGTGCTCGGGCGTATCGCCGACGGCCTGCCCACGGAGCGACTCCTGGATGCGCCGCACGCGAAACTGCTGTTCGGCGTCAAGCTGCCCGTAGTCGAGTTGTTCCAGGTAGCAGAGCAGCGAAGGGCCCACGGCGCGAAGCAGGCGGTCGGCCGCCTCGCGCTTGGCGAATTGGTTGTCGCCCAATTGTTGCACCAAATCGTTCCAGTGCTGGCGGTCGGGAAGCTTGCCGGTGTTGGCCGCCTTCAACAATTCGGACTCGACGGCCGTGGCCGTGGTGGCGATTTGTTCGCAGCCCGGCACCGTTTCCAAGGTGGGCAGCAAGTGCTGGCGGCACGGCTCCCGCTGGGTCAGCAACAGGTGCCAAAGGGTCGATGCCCGATAGACGGTCTGCTTGCCCTCGGGCCCTACGGTCAGCGAAATCGGCTCGCCGGGGGCCTGCACGAACTGGATCGGCAGCGCGGTCGAGCCGTTTTTGGGAGTGCGGTGAATGCTGAAGCGGCCGTCGGAAGCAAGTTCCATCGTAAACTGCTCCTCGGCATTGGTGCGCTCGCAATGCACCGAGCCGGTCGCGCCATTTCCCTGAAAGCTGATTTCTTCCTTGGCCGCACCGCTTTGGTAGCGGTGTGTTCGATTGCCGAAGGCCCACCCCGTGGTGTTGGTAATGCGACCGGAGACCACCGTAATCCGTATACTGTTGCGAAGCACCGCATTGAGCCACTGCGTCGATTGCCGTTGGGCATCGGCGGCGCTGGCCCAAAACACGGCCAGACCTAGGACAACGCACACCAAGAGGCGTCGGATCATGATCGTCGTCTCGCGCGGAGCCGTCCCGGCCAGTCGCAACGGTGCGCTGCCGGGACCCTGGGATCTATCACATCCGTTTATTGTAAAGCGGACGCCAAGCGTTGCCTACGGGGACAGGAGAACTGCAAAGTCTGACGCGAAGGGGTCAGGTCCATGTTTTCGGACAAGGCTTTGCCTGAAAACCTGGGCGTTCGAGCCGAAAAATGGACCGGACCCCGACTTTGCAGATCTCCTGCCTACGGGGATTGCCAGGTAAAGCGAAAGGAATAACCCCACTCGCTTGGTACCATTGTGTGCATCTCCGTGGGGATCGCCCTCCGTGGCGTGCCGGATACATGGAAGCGATCCTTACAGCACCCTCCACTGCTCTTCATCCAGTCCGGCGGAATGGATTTCCACGCCACTGCCATGGGCGGCAGGCGTGACGATCACCGCGGCGATGTCGGCGTGCTGCCGGCAATAGTTCAAGGCCGCCTCCGGCCCCAGCACATAAAAGGCGGTCGATAGGGCATCCGCCAAGGCCGCCGTGGGGGCCAGCACCGTGGCCGACAAGACGCCTTCGGCAGGCCAACCGCTGCGCGGATCGAGAATATGGCCATAGCGGCGGCCCTGGTGGCGAAACGACTGAAACTGCGCGCCGGAAGTGCCCAGGGCGCGGTCGGAAAGTTTCACTTCGGCCAGTCGCTGCTCCGGGTGGAGCGGGTGGCGAATGCCCACGATCCAGCAAGCGGCGGCGCCGGCCGGAGACTCCGCCGGCGGTGGCGCATGCCCGCCGTGCGCCCGCACGCTGCTGTTTCCGCCCTGAAAGAGGAAATCGGCCACG
>CAYYBU010000218.1:0-5681 GCA_964469945.1 uncultured Planctomycetaceae bacterium | reverse complement strand
AAACCCAACAACACCGTGCAAAGCGAGAGCGTGGCTTCGTTGCGAATCAACAAACGGGAAGAAGGCCACGTCCGCGATAGTTATCGCCGCGGTTGGCTCTTGGAGTGGCTGGACCGCTGGCAGCCGTTCTAAGGGAAGAATCTCCGTAGGGAACGCCCTCCGTGGCGTTCCGGGCGTCGCCGCTGAAACGGAACGCCACGGAGGGCGTTCCCTACGGGCGGCGTTGGTCGGCGAATTGAAGGGAGAAATGGAATGATGTGGCGTTTCGGCTTGGTGCGAATGATCGTGGTTTTCTGGGCCTTGGCCGGCGGGCTGTGGACGCTGCCGGTGGAAGCCCGCATGACGCTCAAGAGCATTTGTCATGTCAAGGGGCAGGAAGAGAACACGATTCAAGGACTGGGGATCGTGGTCGGCTTGAAAGGCACTGGCGACGGTGGCAATTATCTGCCCACCATTCGCAGCCTGGCGAAAGTGATGGGAGTAATGGACATGCCCACCAGCAAGGCCGGCCTCGCGGAGTTGAAAGACACCAAGAACGTGGCCCTGGTGATCATCACGGCGACCATCCCGGCCGCCGGGGCTCGGCAAGGCGACAAGCTCGATTGCGTGGTCAGTTCCGTAGGCTCGGCGAAGACTCTGGCCGGCGGACGGCTGTTTCTTACGCCCCTGATCGGTCCCGACCCCCGCAACCGCCGTGTGTACGGTTTTGCCGAGGGGCCCATCACCTTGGAGGACGCCACGCAAACGACCACCGGGCGGATCCATGACGGCTGCCGGCTGGAAGAGGAATTCTTCAACGTCTTCACCAAGGACGGCAAGATCACCCTGGTGCTGGAAAAGAACCATGCCGATTTCCAGGTCGCCCAGGACGTCGTGGACGCGATCAACAACCGGACGCAGTTACAGACCAGCAACTCGATCCCGCTGGCCCATGCCCTCAACCAGGGCAACATCGAAGTCCTTATTCCCCCGCAATACAACGAGGACCCGGTGTCGTTCGTCTCCCAGGTGCTGGGCCTGCCGGTCATGGAGCCGCGAACCGGTGCGCGGGTGGTGGTCAACGAGCGGGCGGGCAGCGTCATCATCAGCGGCGACGTGGAAATCGGTTCCGTGGCGGTCACGCACAAGAACATCGTCATCGAGACGGCGGGCAGTAGCGGTGGCGGCGGCGGCGGCTCCGCGGGCCACTTCGTCCCCGTCGACCCGGTGGATCCCAGTGCGCCGAAGCTCAAGGCGTTGGTCGAGGCGTTGAACGCCATCCACGTGCCCACCAGCGACATCATCGAGATCATCAAGGGTTTGAACCGCGACGGCAAACTGCACGGACAATTGATCGTCGAGTAACCATGAGCATTCAAAGCATATCCCCAGCGAATGTTCTCGATCTGGCCAGCCAGCCGGCGACGAAAAAACCGGCCAGTGGCCAGGCGGACAGTCCGCAACTCCGCAAGGCCTTCGATTCTTTCGTGGGCGAGACGTTTTACGGGCAGATGCTCAAGTCGATGCGCACCACGGTGGGCAAACCGGCGTACTTCAACGGCGGCCACGCCGAGGAAATCTTCACCCAGCAGTTCGACCAGGTGCTGGCGAAAAAGCTGAGCGAATCCAGTGCCGACAAGTTCAGCGGACCGATGTACCAACTATTCACCTTGCGACGGCAATAGGAAAGGCAAAAGGATGCAAGCCACCTTGGAGAACGAACTGGCCACGCTGTTGGACGATCTGTTGGCCGGCCAGGACGAACTGATGGAGATTCTCACCAGAAAACGGCAACTGTTGGGCGCCGTGGACCTGGAAGGTCTCGCGGCGATCGGACCGCAGGAACAGCGTCTGGTGGGTACGTTGCAGCAGTGCCTGGATCGCCGCGAGCAGTTGTTGGCCCGGGCCGCCGCGGAAGGGCTGCCGGCGGCAAGTATCAAGGCCGTCGCAGAGCAGCTTCCCGCCGCCCGCAACAGCGGCCTGCGTGAGAGCGTGGAGCGGGCGCGAGTCCGCGGACGGCTGCTCCAACAACAGAGCCTGGTCAACTGGGTGGTCGTGCAGCGGACGTTGCTTCATCTGGCGCAACTTTTGGAGATTATCGCGACCGGTGGACGGCTACAGCCGACATATGGAAATGGATGCCCACCGACGGCAAGCGGCGTCCTGGTGGACAGGGCAGGCTAGGATGCCTGCGCTGATTGCGGGCCATAACGAGACCATGCAGCGGACAAGGCGATGTCGCTAATCAGTTCCATACAGATGGCCGGCAACGCCCTGCAGGCGAACGATATCGGCTTGCAGGTGACGGGGCAGAACATTGCCAACGCCAACACGCCCGGCTACATCCGCGAGCAGTTGGAACTTACCGAGAGCCCTCCGCAGCAGATGGGCAGCGTGATGCTGGGGACCGGCGTGCAGGTCCAGGCGGTGGTGGCGAAAGTCGACAACTTTCTCCAAGAGCGTCTACAAAGCGCCACCAGCGACCAAGCCAGCGCCGACAGTCTGCAGGGGACCTATTCGCAATTGGAGCAAGTGGTCGGGGCCCTCAACGACAGCAATCTAAGCACCTCGATAGACAATTTCTTTTCCAGCGTCAACGACGTCCTCAACCAACCGGGAGACATCTCGGTACTGAATCAGGCCGTGCTGCAGGGGCAATCGCTGACTCAAGCCATCAATCAAATGGCCAGCCAGGCCGAGCAGGTGCGTTCCGACGTCAACACGGACGTGTCCAACATGGCGGGCAGCATCAATGCGCTCACCAGCCAGATCGGCGCGCTGAACTTGCAGATCGAGCAGGCCACCGGGGGCAGCGGTTCCACCAGCAGCGCGATCGGCCTCCAAGACCAGCGTCTACAGGCATTGCAGAGTCTCTCCCAGTTGGTCGGCATCAACACCATCGACCAGCCCAATGGCTCGGTGTCGGTTTACGTGGGCGGCGAGTACCTGGTCGACGACGGCAACGTCCGCACCGTCACCCGATCGTTGCGATCCGATGGCGGCCAGACGGTTTGCGACTTGCGCGTCCAGGGGACCAATGCCTTGCTCAGCCCGAGTTCCGGCGAACTGCAGGGACTGCTCAGCGCCCGGGACAGCGTGATTCCCGCCTTCCTCGACAATCTGAACAGTTTTTCCGCCGCTCTGGTTTCCTCTTTCAACCAGATTTATTCCAGTGGCCAGGGACTCAGCGGCTATAGCACCGTGACCAGCGAGTCGGCCGTCGACAAACCCAACCAGGCCCTGAACGCCACGGGCTTGACGTTCTCGCCCACCAGCGGCTCGTTCCAGGTGTTGGTCCAAGACACCACCACCGGCACGACGCAGACGAACAACATCAACATCGATCTGAGCGGCCTGCACCAGAATACAACGCTGGCCGATTTGGCGGCGCAACTGAACGCCGTCAGCGGCATTCAGGCGACCATCGGCAGCGACAATCGGCTGACCATCACGAGCACGTCGCCGGACCAGCAGTTCAGCTTCGCCAACGACACCAGCGGCGTGCTGGCGTCCTTGGGAATCAACACCTTTTTCACCGGCTCGACGGCGGCGGGCATCGGCATCAACGCCACCGTGCAGCAAGACCCGGGCACGTTTGCCGTCAGCCAAGGCGGCATTGCCAACGACACCGACAACGCCGTGCAATTGGCGCAGTTGGCCAGCCAGCCGCTGGCATCGCAGAACGGCAACTCGCTGACCGTTCTGTACGAGAACATGGTCAACGACGTCACGCAAGGCTCGGCGCAGGCCCAGTCCACGGCCACCGCCGCCGACACCTATCAGCAAACGCTTAGCAACCAGCAACTCGCCGTCAGCGGCGTGAGCATCGACGATGAAACCATCCAAATGCTCAGTTACCAGCAGGCCTACGAGGCGACCGCCAAGTATATCAGCACCTTGGACGACTTATTCAAGACCCTGGTGCAGTTGTAAACGCATTAAAGCGGTGACATCCCATGAGCAGCCTTTCCGTCAGCGGTATTCCCACCTCGCGCGTCAGTGAGCTGTTCGTCCAGCAAACCCTGCTCGAACAGATGCAGTCCAGCCAGGCCGCCATGCTGACGACCGAGACCCAGTTGAGCACGGGCAAGGAGTTGTCGGCAGCCAGCCAGGATCCGATGGCGGCCATGCGCATCATGAGCCTGCAAAGCCTCTTGGACGCCAACGCGCAGATGACCGCCAACGTCACCACCAACCAGTCCTACCTGAGTACCACCGATTCGGCTTTGTCCAACGTATCGAATCTGTTGACGCAGGCGCAATCCGATGCCCTGAGCGTCATCGGTTCCAGCGCCACCGACGAGCAGCGCGGCGCCGGCGCCCAGCAGATCGAACAGACCGTGCAGGAACTGATGAGCATCGGCAACCAGCAGTTCAACGGCCGCTATCTGTTCGGCGGCTCGGACACGACGGCCACGCCCTTCACCAGCGTGAACGGCTCGATTCAATATAACGGCAACAACCAGACGCTCACCAGTTTTTCCGATGTGAATCAGCAGTTCGCCACGAATGTCACCGGCGCCGACGCCTTCAGCGCCTTATCCACCCCCATCTCGGGGACCGCATTGAACCCGGCCATGACGTTCGACACTCCGTTGAGCGATCTCCGCCAAGGGGCGGGCATCAGCCTGGGCAGCATCGAGATTTCCGACGGCAGCGGCCAGCCGACCATCATCAACCTCTCGCAGGCGAAAACCATCGGCGATGTGGCAACCCTGATCCGCGACAATCCGCCGGCGGGCCGTACCCTGAACGTCGACATCACGGCGACGGGCCTGAACGTCCAAATCGTTCCGGCCGCCGGCCAACCCACCGCGCTGTCGATTCAGAACGTGGGCAGCGACCTGACGGCCCAGGAATTGGGCATTGCCGGCACCAACACCACCACCGGCGCCATCACGGGGGCCGCACTGGCCCCCACCCTGGACACGACCACCTCCTTGAGCGACCTGGGGGGCACGCGGGCCACGGCCGACGTCCATTCCGACGATGGCACCGACAGCGACTTCATCGTCGAGGCCAAAACGCTCGGCGCCACCGCCGCCGATGGCACGTCACTCAACGGCGTGACCGTCAACCTGGTCGACGATCCCAGCGTGACCGCCGGGCATGAAACCGTCGCCTACGATCCCGGACAGTCGGGGCAACCGGGTACGCTGACGGTCCACATCCAAGCCGGCGCCACCCAGGCCTACCAAGTCGTCAACGCCATCAACAACGCCAATCTGCCCTTCCAGGCCGAGCTCGATCCGCTCAACACGGGCACCGGCCAGGGCCTGGTCAACGTCGCTGCCACGGCCGTGACCCAAGGTGGCGGCGGTCAGGCCCTCGACTTGACCTCGGGGATGCAAATCGTCAACGGCGGTCAGACCTACGACATCAGCCTGGCCAATTGCACGACGGTCCAGGATGTGCTGAACACGCTGAACAGCTCCGGCGCCGGCGTGCTGGCGGAAATCAACCCGGACAAGACCGGCCTGGAGGTCCAAGATCGCCTCAGCGGCAGCGACTTCTCGATCGGTGAAAATGGCGGTCAGACGGCCACCGATCTAGGGCTCCGCACGTTCACCGCGAGCACGCCGCTGGCGGATCTCAATCACGGTGCGGGCGTCAACACCTATGCCGGCGACCCAGCTAACGGCATTCCGGCCAACGATTTCACCATCACCGTCGCCGACGGCTCGCAGTACAATATCAGCGTT
>CAYYBU010000217.1:3168-5690 GCA_964469945.1 uncultured Planctomycetaceae bacterium | reverse complement strand
GAGGCGACGGAGCCAGTCCCCATTTCCGACTGCCGAACTTGCGCAGTAGAACTAGAGACAGCGAAAATAACCACAACACAAGGAGACTGTGCCATGGCCCGGCGATTGATCGGATGGATCGGCGTGTGGACGTTGTTGCTGTTGCCGGCCGTTGCCCGCGGCCAGGGCTTGTTGATCGTCGTCGATCCGGCCCAACACGTGCGGCTGCCGCGGCCGGCCATCTATCCGCGTCTGCCGTCACTGATGCCCCTGCCCGTGCCCGCACCGTTGGAAGCCAGCTACAAAGTCGATGAACTGGAGGTCCATGCCCGGCTGATCGAGCAGGTGGCCCAGGTGCAAGTGTCGCAGTCGTTCCAGAACACGGGCAGCCGGCCGCTGGAGGTCTCCTTCGTCTTTCCGTTGCCCTACGAGGGCGCCATCCAGCAGATGACCCTGCTCGTTGACGGCAAGGAATATCCGGCCCGGCTGCTGGACGCCAAGGAAGCTCGGGAAAAATATGAGGAGATCGTGCGGAAGAATCGCGATCCGGCCTTGCTGGAATGGATGGGCGCCGGCATGTTCCAGACCAGCGTCTTTCCCGTGCCGCCCGGCGCCAAGCGGACCGTGACGCTCCGCTACAGCCAACTGTGCCGCAAACAGGAGGGCCTGACCGATTTCCTCTTCCCCTTGAGCACGGCCAAGTACAGTTCGCACCCGGTCGAGCGGGTGAGCATTCGCGTCACCATCGATAGCCAGCAAGACATCAAGAACGTCTACAGCCCGACCCACGCCGTGGAAATCAAGCGTCCCGACGAGCATCACGCCACGATCACCTATCTGGCCAAGAACGAAGTGCCCACGGCGGACTTCCGTCTCTTTTATGACGTGGGCCGCGGCGCGCTGAGCGCCCGAGTGCTCAGCTATCGACCCGAGCAAGACGACGAAGGCTATTTCCTCTTGCTGGCCAGTCCGGAAATCAAGGCCGCCGCCCAGAGCAAGCCGCAGCCGAAGACGGTAATGTTCGTCATCGACCGTTCGGGCAGCATGAGCGGCAAGAAGATCGAGCAGGTGCAGGCCGCCTTGAAGTACGTGTTGAACAACCTGCACGAGGGCGACCTGTTCAACATCATCGCCTACGACAGCGAGATCGAGTCCTTCCGGCCCGAATTGCAGCGCTTCGACGACAAGACCCGCAAAGCGGCCCTCGGCTTTGCCGAAGGGATTTACGCCGGCGGCAGCACCAACATTGACGGCGCGATGCGGACCGCCCTGGGGCAGTTGCAGGACGCCCATCGGCCCACCTATATCGTCTTCCTCACCGACGGCATTCCCACGACCGGGGAAACCAACGAGCAGAAGATCGTCGTCGACACCAAGGAGGAAAACAAGGTCCACGCCCGGGTGTTCGTCTTCGGCGTCGGCTACGACGTCAACGGCCGCTTCCTCGACAAAATGGCCCGCGAGAACTTCGGCCAGAGCGAATACGTGCGTCCCAACGAGGACATCGAAGACCGCGTCAGCAAGCTCTACCGGCACATCGCCTCGCCGGTGCTGACCGGCCTGCGGCTGGAATTCGCCTTTGACGAGCTTCCCGGCGAGGCAGCCAAGCCGATCGATCGCGTCTATCCCAAAGACTCCTTCGACCTGTTCGCCGGCGAGCAACTGGTGGTCGTCGGCCGCTACAAGAAGTCGGGCACGGCCAAGGTGCTCGTCAGCGGCACGGTCGGCCAAGAGCAACAGAAGTTCGACTTCCCCGCCACCTTCGCCGAGAAGACCAACGACGAGTCCAATGCCTTCATCGAAAAGCTTTGGGCCGTCCGCCGCGTGGGCGAGATCCTCGACGAGTTGGACCTCAAGGGCAAGAACGACGAGTTGGTCCGCGAGTTGGTCGAGCTCTCCAAGCGCCACGGCATCCTCACGCCATACACCTCATTCATGGCCGACGAGAGCACCAATCTTCACGATGCGACCACGATGTTCCGCTCCTCGGGCAGCCGGCTGGAAGCCCTCGGCCAGGTCTCCGGCCAGGGGGGCGTGGCGCAGCGGGCCTACAAGGGCGGCATGCAGCGAGCCGAGCGTGCCCCGGCAGCCGCCGCGCCGATGTACGACCGCTTCGCCGGCGATGCGGCGGCCGCCGACGGTTCCCCGGACGTCAGCTTTGCGCCGCAGGCGGCCAGCGAGGCCAAGGCCGCCGAAACCAGCGTCCGCAACCTCGGCAACCGCACCTTCTATCGCCGCGAGGGCCAGTGGATCGACTCCCGCGTGAGCAAGGAGCAGCAGACCAACGCCAAGCGGGTGAAGCAGTTCAGCATCGAGTATTTCGCGATGGCGAAGCATTACGGCCGTACCATGTCGCAGTATTTCGCCTTCGACGAGCCCGTGCTGGTGAACCTCGACGGCCAGGCCTATTTGATCGAGCCGTAGCGCGGGCGGCGGCAGCGCAAGCCGTCGCGAAATGCGATTACGCCAATACGCTGCGATACAAGGCAACGTAGCGCGACAGCATCGCCTCGATGCCGAACTCGCTGGCGACGCGTTGGCGG
>CAYYBU010000217.1:0-3158 GCA_964469945.1 uncultured Planctomycetaceae bacterium | reverse complement strand
GCTTGGCCCAGCCGCGCGGCCAGCGCGGCGTCGTCCAGCAGTTGGTTGGTCCAACGCGCGAAGCCCGCGCGATGGCCCACCTGGACCAGATAACCGGTCTCCTCGGGGACGACCAGGTCGCGCGTGCCGGGGATGTCGGTGGCGACCACGGGCACGCCGGCCGCCATCGCCTCCAGAATGGCGTTGGATTGCCCCTCGTAGCCGCTGGTGGACCAGAGAACGTCGAAGTGCGGCATCCAGCGCGGCACGTCGTTGCGGGCGCCGAGGAAATGGACCTTGTCGGCAATCTCGACCTGGTCGCGGAAACGCCGTAGGCGGTCGCCGTGGGGGCCGTCGCCAATCACGAGCAAATGAACGTCGTCGCGAATCACCTTCAACAGGTCGGCCGCCCAGATAGCATCCTTCACTCGCTTCTGCGGCCACAAGCGGCCGACCAGGCCAATCAGCCGGCTGTCGTCGGGCAGTCCCAGCTCGGCCAACAACTGCCCGCGGGTCGTCGCCGTCGCCGCGGCCGCCGCAACGCCGTTGGGAATCACGCAGAACTTCTCGGCGGGCAGCCCGTGGCGGACATAAAAGTCGCGCACCGCTGGGCTGTTGGCCGCCATGCGATCGACGTGCCGGCCCAGGTAGCGATCGACGGTCAGTTCGGCCCAGCCCTTCCAGGGATCGACGCAGCGCTGCGAGGCGATCGCGTGCTGCACGCCGCAGGCGCGGGCGGCCGCATAACCATAGGCGTTGGCGGCCAACAGCCAGCTATGGACCAACGCCGGCCGCAGCCGGGCCAAATAGCGCGTCAGCCGCCAGAACGCCTGGGGATCGGCCCGCCCACGCTTGCCGATCACGGTGACGGGCACGCCCGCGCGTTGCAACTCGGCCTCCAGCGGACCGCCGCGCGTCAGCGCGCAGACGTGAACGTCGAACTCTTCGGCCGGCAGCCGCTCGACCAGCAGACGCATCTGTTTTTCCGCCCCCGCGCGGTCGAGCGAAGGGATAATGTGGACGATTCTCACTGGAGCCATGGCGCTCAACTTATGCTTTTGTCGGCCAAAAAGCAATGCCGCTGCTCATTCCACCACCTGTGGGCAGGCCGGCAGCGAGGCCAAAAACAGCTTGCCGTAGGGCTTGGTCCGCAGCCGCGGATCGAGAATCACCACCGTGCCCCGGTCGTCCTTGGTGCGGATCAGGCGGCCAAAACCCTGCTTGAGCTTCAAGATGGCCTCGGGCAATTGGTAATCGCGAAACGGATTGCCGCCGGCGGCGCGAATGGCTTCCAAGCGTGCCTCCAACAACGGCCGGTCGGGGACGCTGAACGGTAGCCGCGTGATAATCACGTTCTGCAAGGCCTCGCCCGGCACGTCGACCCCCTGCCAGAAACTGTCGACGCCGAAGAGCACCCCCCGCGGATTGGCCTTGAACTGTTCGAGGATGCGGCTGCGCGGCGCGCCGTCGGCCTGGCTATACAGCGTCAGGTCCTGCTCGGCCAGCCACGGCGCCAACTGCGCGGCCGCCCGCTTCATCATTTCATAACTGGTAAACAACACGAAGGCATGGCCGTCGCTGCGGCCCACGTAGCGGCGGATCATCTCGACCACGCGCTGCTCGTAGCGCGACGGCTCGCTGGCCGGGTCGGGCATGTCCTTGGGCAGGATCAACCGCGCCTGCCGCTGATAGTCGAAGGGGCTCCCCACACAGAGCGTTTCGGCCTGCTGCAAGCCGATGCGCGATCGGAAGAAATCAAAGCGGCCGGCGGTGGCCAGCGTGGCGCTGGTCATGATCACGCTGGGCACCTTGGTGAAAAGCTCCTCGTGAAGAATGGGCCCGATGTCCAGCGGGGCGGCCGACAACTCGATCCGTCGCCGATGCCGGCCGGCCGTGGACTGGACCCAGTAAACCGAGTCGGCCATCTCCTGGCAGCGCCATTGCTCGATCCCCAGGGCCAGACCGTCCAACCGGTTGGCGGCGGCGACGAAGTCCTGACGTTCTTCCAGTTTCTCGATGTCTTTGCCGTGGCGGCGGACCATGCCGGCCAGCGCAGTGAGCCCTTCGCTGAGGTCGTTGGCGACGATTTTCGACTGGCGGACGCGGCCGTTGCCCCCAGGCTGCCCTTCCAGCCAGGCGGCCACGTCCTCGAAGAATCGCTCGGCCCGATCGCGGCATTCCCAGGCCTGTTTTTGCGCGTCGCGCAGATCGTGGTAGACCAGCAGCCCGCGGTTGGTCCGCTCGTTGTAGAGCCGCCGCAAGGTGAATTCCACCTGACCGTTGGTGATCGACAACCCCAGGTGATCGCCGGCCACCGCTTCCAGGGTGTGGGCTTCGTCGAAAACCACCACGTCGTACTTGGGCAGCAGATGGACCTTCTCCCGCCGCAAGGCCAGATCGGTGAAGAACAGGGCATGGTTGACCACCAGAATCTGGGCGTGGCTGGCACGCCGCCGGGCCTGATAGTAGAAGCAATCCTTATAGTGCGGGCACGACCGGCCCATGCAATTGCCGTGGTCGCTGGCCACTTCGTCCCAGACCGCCGGATGGGGACGAAAATCCAGCTCCGCCAGCGAGCCATCGCCCGTCTGCTTGGCCCAGTCGGCAAGCTGCCGAAGCTGGTCGAACTCCTCGTCGTCGTGGAAGAGGCTACTGGCGCGGCCCAGGGCGTTGTCCAGCCGCCGCCGGCTCAGGTAGTTCCGCCGCCCCTTGACCAGCACGGCGGAAAACTCCACCGGCATGACACTGCGCAGCAGCGGCAGGTCTTTCTGGATCAATTGCTCCTGCAAGCTGATCGTATGCGTGGAGATGACGATCCGCCGGCCGGCGTCGTCCTCGCTTTGCGGACCGACGGCCAGGATGGCGGGCACCAGATAGGCGAAGCTCTTGCCCACGCCCGTGCCGGCCTCGACGACCAGGTGGCCGGGGCGCGCGATCGCCGCCGCCACCGCTTCGGCCATGGCAAGCTGCTCGCCGCGGCGCTCGTAATTCTTCAGTCGGGCGGCGATGCGGCCCCCCGGGCCCAGGATGTCGGCAGCCGTGTACATGGGATTCAGCATAGCAGGCGGCGGGGGGCGCGGGACAGGGGGACGCTTGCGGTTCCGTCGTCGGGCCCGTTATGCTAAGAATGTAGCAGGCACACGCCGTGTGCCGTCCGCCCGTTACGGCACACGGCGTGT
>CAYYBU010000216.1:0-5691 GCA_964469945.1 uncultured Planctomycetaceae bacterium | reverse complement strand
TACAATGACGCTTTCATCGTCGATTGCGGTAGTTAATTGTCTTCCGACGCCTAACGTCTTTCCCAGCAACCCGTTGTGCCGCACGCCATTGTTGGTCCTTACCCCTCGCCGTCCGGCTCGCCGCGGAACTGCTGTAGCTTCTTCCGCAGCGTGGCACGGTGCAGGCCGAGTTGTTGGGCGGCCGCCACCCGCTGACCGCCGTGATGCTGCAAAACCGCCTCCAACAGCGGCGGCTCGACCAAGGCCAGCAAACGCTCGTAGAGGTTCTCGGCCTCCGGCGGCGGACCCTGCAACTGCGCTTCGGTCCATTGCCGCACCATCTGCACCAGGGCTGCCTCGCGACTGCCCCCGGCTGTCACCGCTGGCGGCGTGGGCTGCGGCAAATGCTCCGCGGCGATCGTCCCACCGCGGGCCAACACCATCGCATGTTCGATGGCGTTGCGCAACTCGCGCACGTTGCCATACCAGGGACGCGTCTCTAAGGCGGCCAGCGCCTCGGCCGAGATCGCCGGGCGCGGCCAGCCGTTCTTGGCGGCCAGAATGCGGGCGAAATGCTCGGCCAACTCGCGAATGTCGTCGCGGCGGCCCCGCAACGGCGGCAAGTCGATCTCGAACGTCACCAGGCGGAAATACAAATCGTGGCGAAAGGAACCGTCGGCCACGCGGTCGCTCAGCGTGCGATGGGTGGCCGAAATGATGCGGAAATCGCTCTGCACGGGCCGCTGCCCGCCCACCGGCAACACCTCGCCGTGCTCCAGCGTCCGCAGCAGTTTCACTTGCAGATCCAAGGGGACGTCGGCCACCTCGTCGAGGAAGATCGTGCCGCCGTCGGCCTGCTCCAACAGTCCCTTGCGCGCCTGCTCGGCGCCGGTGAACGCGCCGCGAACGTGGCCGAACAACTCGCTTTCCGCCAGCGAGGGGCTGAGCGAGGCCACGTTGACGGCCACGAACGGCCCGTCGGCGCGGCGGCTGTAGCGATGGATGGCGCGGGCGACCAGTTCCTTGCCGGTGCCGCTTTCGCCGTGGAGATGGACGCACGCATCGGAGGGCGCCACCAGGGCGATGCGTTTGAAAACCTCCTGGATGGCCGGCGAGGCGCCCACGATCCGGTCGGCGGTGTCCGGGACGTCGGCCGCCGCCTCGACGGCCTGCCGGGGCGGCGCCCGCAAGGCCCGCTCGATGGCCCGCTGCACTACGGTCAGGTCGAACGGTTTGGTGAGGTAGTCGAAGGCGCCGTTGCGGACGGCGGTCACCGCGGTGGCCAGTTCCCCGTAGGCGGTCACCACGATGATGGGCGTCGCTCCCAGCATTTTTTGAAAGCCGGGCATGGCCGACAGGCCGTCCATGCCCGGCAGACGCACGTCGAGCACGATCAGGTCGGGGCGTTGGGCCTGGGCCATCTCGAGACCTTCTTCCGCCGAGGCGGCCGTCGCGGCCGTGTGTCCCATCTGGGCAGCCAACTCGCTGAGCCCCCAGCAAATGCTCTGTTCGTCGTCAATGACCAAGAGGTGAGCCATGTGCGTCTTTCGCTTCAAAGGAGCGGGAGTTCCAAATGGAAACAGGTCATGCCGTCGGCCTGCTGCCAGCCGATCGTGCCGCCGTGGGCTTCGGCGATCTGGCGGGCGACGAACAGTCCCAGGCCAGTGCCGTCGGGCTTCTCGGTGACAAAAGGCTCGAAAAGCTGCGGGCGAATGGCTTCGGCCGGGCCGGGGCCGGAGTCTCGGATGGCCAGTACCGCATGGTCCGCGCCCTGCTTGCATAACTGCACCACCACCCTGGCGCCGTGGGCGGACGATCCGCGGGCGGCTTCCACGGCGTTCAGCAACAAGTTGACCAGCACCTGCCGCAGGGCTTCGGCATCGCCCAGCACGGCCAGCGGCTCGGGGCAGTTTTGAAATTGGAGGTCGATCTTGGCGTGCGCGCAGGCCGGGCCCACCAGGCCCATCACGTCGCGCACCAGCGGCTCCAAAACGACCGGCTGCCGTACGCCCGCCGAGGGCCGGCCCAGCGTGAGGAACCGTTGCAGGTACGATTCCATGAGCCGCAACTGCCGCAGCGCCACGGCCAACGACTCGCTGCTGCCGCCCGCGGAACACTGCCGCTGGTGCAGTTCCACAGCCATGGAGGCCCCGGTGGCGGAGTTGCGCAGTTGATGGGCCATGCCGGCGCCGAGTTGCCCGAGCGTCCGCAGCCGCTCGTTCTGGCGGACCGACTGCTCGTAGCGGCCGAGGGTTTCCGTCATGCGGTTGATCGAAAGGGCCAGATCGTGGATCTCGTCGTCGTGGCGGGTCACGGCCACGGGCTGGAAATCGCCCTGGGCGATGGCGGCCGTTTGCCGGCCCAACTGTTGGATGGGCCGCACGAAGCGGCGGGCCAGCATGGTGGTGACCACCACCACGGCCAACGCCGCCACCGCCCCGCTGAGCAGCGTCGGGTAGGCGGCCTGCCGAGCCTCGGCCCACCACTGGTCTTCCGCATAGAGCACCACCAGCCAGCCCGGCCGGGCCAACGTGCCGCGGCGGGTGACCGGCATTTGCGTCCCCAGATAGGAGCGCCCCGCCAGCCGCGTGATCGGCTGGGCGGAAAATTGCTTCATTTCGTCATTTTCCTGGACGTGGCGGAGCGGCTGGAGTTGATCGCGGGGGAGCTTCAGCGTGCTTCCCTGGACGTGATGGTCGGCGTCGAAGACGACGAACTCGGCCCCCGACAGCCCGCTCATCTGCGTCAAGACGTCGTCGGAGAGCGGGAAGGGGGCCGCCGTAAGGGTGGTAACCACCCGCTTCAGGTTCTCTTGTTGCCGCCGGTTGGCCCGCATGACGCCCAGATAGGCGCTGGTTCCGCTGGCCAGCACGATTGCCAGCAACACCACGGAGAGGACGGGGAAGAGCAGTTGAACCTGAATGGGCCATCGCATGGTTTCATGGTATTCTCCGCCGCGGGGGGCCGTCAACTGTGGCTAGATCGTCGACTGGGGAGAAATTGCGTGAGGATTTCCCCATTCACGACCACGTGCTTACCCTCTCGGCGAATCAATTCCAGCCGCTCCAGTTCATGCACGTCTCGGATGAGCGTCTTGTTGGTTCGGCCCGCGTACAGCACGGCAATCTCGGGGGTCAACTTTCTCAGATCGGCGATTTCGGCGGAACACGTTTGTGCAAGTTCGAGGGCCAGTGTTCGGCGGCGATGGGCGGCGTCCCCTGTTTGGCTGCGAAATTTCCAGTAAACCAAATCCCTCCACACCACGGTCCACTGAAACTCCCTGATCTTCTTGATCTGCTCATCGAGTTGATCGCGAAGTCCTTGAATTGCGTAGGACAAGAATCCCGATATATCCCCGCCGGACTGGCTTGCCGCGGAAAGCTCTCGGTAGTATTTTTCCCGGGTTTGATTATAGAAGTTGCTGAGCAGGTGCGCGGCAATATCCGGAACGCCCCCCGACAACAAGATTTGAAATTCCACCAGCCGCGCCGTGCGTCCGTTGCCGTCGCCAAACGGATGAATCCAGGCGATGTAAAGATGTGCCACGATCGCTTTCAGGACGGCAAGTCCGATGGGCATGTCTTTGCTTGGTTCCGACATGTCCATGTTATAAAGGAAGGCGCAAAGGCGATCGAGCAAGTAGCGACAATCTTGCCACGGAGGCGCCTTGTAGTGCCCCACGCCCACGGAACACTCGCGGACCTCCCCTGGCACCACGTGCTCGGCCACCGGCAGCCCCTGGATCGCCCTTTTGTTGAATGTTTTGATTCGCTCCGCGCTCAGGGCGGTGTCTTCACGACGAAGCACCTCCTCGTAAATGCCGTTGCACGCGGCAACGATGTTGTCGATCTCCGTTCCCAGATACTCCTTCGAAGGCGGCAACTCCGTTTTGTTGGCGATCCGTTCATGCACTTCGTCCTCGGTGAGACTATTGCCCTCGATTGCGGTTGTCGAATGCACCCCCTTGGCGATGTACAGTGTGCGGAGGCTTGCGGCGATCCCTGGAGGAAGCAGCGTCGTGGCCACATGCTCGATTTTCGACTGCACGGCTCCTAAATCCATCCAGACGCGGTAGTTGACTTTGGAAAGATCCAGCTTGAATGAAAGCCACGGGTGTGTCCTCTCGTATGTCCGCGTCTCTGTCTCTGATCGTGTCCGTGTCATTGGCTGCTTTTTTGGTTACTTAAAGTCTTATAGTGTAGTATGTTACGAACACAACAGCCGAGCACATCGATCTTCATAAGACAATCATAGCACGTGTAATATGTCCATTCAATGGCCATATATACGCATGTTTATAGTCCGGTCGCGCGGGAAACAGCTTCGCAAGTGCGGTCCCTCGCTGTAGTCGGGTGCGGCTGCGTATAATGGAATATCTCGCCGCGCGGGCGAGTATAAAATATCTCCCCTCTCCCGTTTGCGGGCGAGGGGAGACCAGGAAGCTCACCCTTTCCCCCTGCTCCCATGCTGCACCTCCTTGAACAAACCCCCGAGCAACTGCAAGCCTGGTTCGCGGCCAGGGAAATGCCGGCCTATCGGGCCGCCCAGGTGCGACGCTGGTTGTTGGAAAAGCGGGCCGCCGCCTTCGAGCAGATGACCGATCTGCCCAAGACGGTCCGCGACCAGTTGGGCGGCGAGTTTCAAATCTGGAGCACCACGGTCGCCGCCCACCGCACGGCCGAGGACGGCACGGAAAAACTACTGCTGGACCTGGCCGACGGACAGCGGATCGAATGCGTGCTCCTGCGCGACGATCGCGAGCATTGCACCATCTGCATCAGCACCCAGGTGGGCTGCGCCATGCACTGTGCCTTCTGCGCCAGCGGCATCAGCGGCGTGGTTCGCAACCTCACCCGCGGCGAAATTCTGGAGCAGATGCTGCAACTCCAGCGGCTGCTGGGCACGGCCGAACGCCTCAGTCATATCGTGGTCATGGGGATGGGCGAACCGCTGGCCAACCTGGACAACCTGTTGCCGGTCTTGGCCGTTGCGGCGGCCCCCGACGGCCTGGGCATCGGCGCGCGGCGAATTACCGTCTCGACCGTGGGGCTTCCGGCCGCCATCCGCCGCCTGGCCGACGAGGACGTTCAGTACCACCTGGCCGTTTCGCTGCACGCCCCCAACGACGCGCTGCGGAACGAGATCGTGCCCGCCAATCGCCGCGTGGGCATCGCCGCGGTGCTGGCGGCTGCGGACGATTATTTCGAAAAAACCGGCCGCCGCGTCACCTTTGAATATGTGCTGCTGGCGGGCGTGAACGATCAACCCGAGCACGCCCGGCAGTTGATCGCGATACTGAAGGGTCGGCCGTCGCTGGTGAATATTATTCCTTACAATGCGGTGGTGGGGCTGCCTTTCCACGCGCCCACGGCCGCGGCCACGGCGCATTTCGCCGAGCTACTCGACCAAGGGGGCCTGGCGATCCATATTCGCCGCCGCAAAGGCGAGCGAATCGACGCCGCCTGCGGGCAGTTGCGTCGCGGCCTGGGGCTTACGGCCGCCGTGCCGAACGTGTAGGGAATGCCCTCCGTGGCGTTCCGTTTTCTGGGTGGCGCAGAACGCGATGGCTGGCGCATAGCGGAGCGGGGCCCCAGCCGGGGCGGGGCGATTCGGCGACGAGTTATCGGCAGAAACTTCCGCCGGCTGGCGGGGTTCGATAAGGGCCCGCGTCAGAATAAGTTGAGCAATTTTATGGAAGCAAAGGCGACCGAC
>CAYYBU010000215.1:0-5693 GCA_964469945.1 uncultured Planctomycetaceae bacterium | reverse complement strand
AGCGTCTGCGTGGCCAGCACGTGCTCGACCTCGCTGGTGCCGATGCCGAAGGCCAAGGCCCCCATGGCGCCGTGGGTGGCGGTGTGGCTGTCGCCGCAGACGATGGTCATGCCGGGCTGCGTGAGCCCCAACTCCGGCCCGATGACGTGGACGATGCCCTGATTGCGGTCGTCCAGATCGTACAGCTTGATGCCGAACTCGCGGCAGTTGTTCCGCAGCGTGTCGATCTGTTGCTTGGCGATGGTGTCGAGAATGGGCAGCGAGCGGTTGGTGGTGGGGACGTTATGGTCGGGCGTGGCCACGGTCCGCTCGGGCCGCCGCACTTTCCGCCCGGCCAGCCGCAGCCCCTCGAAGGCTTGGGCGCTGGTGACTTCATGGACGAGTTGCAGGTCGATGTACAGGACGGTCTGTTTGCCCTCTTCGGCCTGGACGACGTGGTCGTCCCAGATTTTCTCGAACATCGTCCTGGGATGGGTGGTTACTATCATGGGCCTTTTGGATGTTGCTGGAAAGATGGGCGTGGCGGGTTACAAGTCATGGACCGGAGTCTTGCCAGGTGTTCGGGCCTCCCATCGCCATCCCCGCGGGGGCTGGGCGACATTGTTCCTCCCCTCGCCCGCCCTGCGGGAGAGGGGCCGGGGGTGAGGGCGGCCTGATTCTCTCGGACGCCCTGGCTCCCTGGGGGAACACCTCGTGCAAGACTCCAGATCCTTAAGACCCATTCTAGCCGATTTTGGTTCGCCTGCCAGCCCGTAGGTCAGGCACTCCGTGCCTGACACTCCGGCCGTCAGGCACGGGGTGCCTGACCTACGGAACTTCGATCCAACCTGCCTCATTAAACGCCATGTATGTCAGTTCGCCTCTCTTCTCGCAAGACCTTCTGCCACACGAACAATCCATTCCGCCCAGACCCATTTCAAGTCGTCGTACGGCACGACTCGCGACGACGCCCAGCCTGAATCCTCCATTGCCATTACCATTCCGGGGGCGGCGAGGCTGTTTGTGGTGTGGATTATGACAGGACAACAAGGGTTTTGAGTTGCTAGGTAGTCGATTATGCCGGGCGCATTGCCAAAGGCTAGAACCGTATACGCGGGAAACCGACTGCACAAGCACTCGCTCATTGCGCGGGTACGATCTGGGTCGTCCTCCAGGATTGCAATTGTGGATCCCTGCATCATGTTCCCATTGTGGTCTTGGTCCACGCCCTCGGCTCAAGAGAACTTGGAAAACTCAAAGGAAAATCCGGGGAGGAGAATCTGGAAACGCTTTACCAGTTTCGGCGTAATTACGGTACCAGCCAGTCGGCCAGCCGCAACCCCGCTATGCTCTCAAAGTCCGACGTGTTGTGCGTAACCAGTGTCAGGTTGTGGACCATCGCGACGGAGGCAATCATCAGGTCGGCCGTGCTGGTCGAGATACCCTGTCCCAGCAATGAAGCCTGAAGTTTTCCAAATTCCTCGGCACAAGCGGCGTCGAAGTCCAACACGCGAACCTCTCGCAGCAACTCGGCTATCAGCGCGAGCAGGCGGGGCGGATTCGGGTGACGATAGGCCCCGGCATACAACTCCGCCAGCACCACGGAAGGAATGGCCAGGCCGCCAGATGCTGAAAAAAGAGGTGTGCCAGACCAGCAGGCCGGCGCATGTGCGCCGAGCAAATGTTCGTATCCAGCAGGAAGCTCATACCTCCCCCATCTGTGGCCGCCGTTCGCGCTTCCGGCCCTCATGCACTTCGGCCATGATCCTGTCCCAGTCCGGGTCATCGGCCAGAGCCCCCGCCGTGCGGCGAATCCCCTCGCCCCAGGCCGCTTCAGGCGACGACACCGAAAGCACTACCTGGACCCTTTGGCCCTCGCCGACGCCGGGATCATCTAACAGTTCGATGGTCCGCCCATGCACCACGCCTTCAATGATCTTGTCCATTTTCGACTCCCGTACGTTCCACCTTGTTGATTCGCGGAACCCGTCCCAGCCCACCCCGCTGATGCCCTCCCCGTATTGTAGCAGGAGTTCGGACGCAAGGGGTGAGGAGGCCGTGGAGCAGGTTGCCAACGTGCCAAGAAACGGGGAGTCCGTAGGTCAGGCACCCCGTGCCTGATGACCTCGACCCGTCGCTATTCACCCGCGTCGCCCGGCAACGGTTTGTCACATGGTCCGGTAGAAGGACGATCGCAATCACCCGGACGGGATACCGAAGGAAACAACGTCGCATCACGTCGCCCACCAATCGTCGTGCGGCGGGCGAAGCAAACACCTGCGCCCGGCGCTCCGTGACGAGTGTGAAGAAGAACGTTCCACCCGAGACGAAATAGCGGCGATAGTCCGACATTCGGGCATCATACCACGCCGAATACCGGTCGTCAGGCACGGAGTGCCTGACCTACAGGCATTCCTCCGGCCAACGCAAAGGGGTCAGGTCCATGTTTTCGGACAGGGCTTTCCTCGAAAAACGAAGCGTTTGAGCCGAAAAATGGACCGGACCCCGACTTTGCAGTTCTCCTGGTGGCACGTTAGGCAGCCATAGCGCTCATCAAGACTTGCCGCGCGAGGGCTTTAGCCGTAGGTCACGCCGCCCGCCGCTGCGCTGGCATCGCGAAACGGTGAATCTCCTCGTGCTCGACCAGCCGGGTGGAAAGCTGGCCGTTGGCCGATATGCCCTGCAAGAGCACCAGCGAGCCATCGTGCAAAAGCCGCGGCACATAGAACCACGCCTGGGCCAATTGCTCGGCGTCGGCCACCGGCGAGAAGACCAGCAGATCCACCTTCCCCAAGGCGTTGGCAATCCGGGCCAACCCCTGATGCGGATCGCCTGGCACCAGTTGAATCCGTGCGCCGGTGGCTTTCAGCGTGCGGTGGGCGTCTCGCAAACTCATGCCCGAACCGTCCGGCCGGCCCTCGAACAGGTCGATGGCCGTGAACTGGATCTCTTGCGACGGATGGAACTCAGCGGCAAGCGCCAACATCCGCAGCGAGCGACCGGCGGCGCCCAGGCCGACCTCTACGATCTTTCGCGGCTGTCGGCGGTGGATCTCCTGATAAATCAAGCGGTCTGCCGCGGGTTTGGAGAGATGGAGTAGATGAAAAAGCTTCAGACGGCTCAAGCTAGACAAGATAGCCCTCCCTGGCAAATGGCGGAAGCATGGCGAGACCCCATACCTCTCCTTCATTTTTCGGCAATCGGGCCGTACGGAATCGAGCAAATGTCAGGCACGGGGTGCCTGACCTGCTTTGGTAGCGGTGGCTGGCACAAATAACACCGTTGCGAAAACGGCCGCTTGCGGCTAGGATTCGCTCTCTCGCTCTTCTCTTCCACAAAGCAACTCGTCTCGCGTTTCTAGCAACTCCCCCGAACCGCAATCCCCCAGAGGATGGTGCCCATGCGCCAGTCTCGTCGCCGTCTTGAAACCCATCGTACCTGCCGCTTCGAAGTGATGGAATCGCGGCTGCTGTTGTCCACCAGCCCGGCAACTCCGTTGGCGGCCGCAGTCACCAACGCGGCCATCACGGCCGGCAACCACGACGCCTGGGCCGGACTGGACGCGGTGCGGGCGAAATATGCCCTCAGCGGCCAAGGGCAAACGGTCGTGGTGATCGACACCGGCATCGACTATGCACAGACGGCCCTGGGCGGCGGCTTCGGCCCCGGATATCGGGTGGTCGGCGGCTACGACTTCACCACCGGCAGCGGCAATCCCTACGACGGCGGCCCGGCCGGCGGCCATGGCACCGAGGTGGCGGGCGTCATCGGCAGCAATGCGGCCAGCGATCTGGGCGTGGCCCCCGGCGTCGATCTGGTGGCCTTGAAGGTGATCGACAACAACGGCAACGGCTCAGCCATGCTGGTGGACGAGGCCCTGCAATGGGTCAACGCCCACCGCAACAGCTTCCCGTATCCGATCACCACGGTCGATCTCTCGCTGGGCAACGATACCAATGCGGAAACGCTGCCGCCCGGCGGAGGTTTTGAGAGCGACCTGGCGCAGTTGCAGGCCGACGGCATGTTCATTTCCGTGGCGGCGGGCAATGATTTCGCCACCTTCAATCAGCCGGGGTTGAGCTATCCGGCGGTCAGTCCGGACGTGGTGCCGGTGGCCGCCGGCAATCTGGACGGCACGATCGCGGCCTTCTCGCAGCGCGACCCGCGGGTGCTGGTGGCGCCGGGCGCCAACATGCTCACCACCGTGCCCGACTACGCCGGCAATCCCAGCGGCGGCGACAATGATTTCGGCCTTTATTCAGGCACCAGCATGGCGGCCGCCTTCGTGGCCGGCGCCAGCGTGCTGGTGCGTCAGGCCGATCAGTTGGCCGGCATGAGCAACGTCAACGAGCAGACGATTTACAATCAAATGTACTCAACGGCCGACATCATCTTCGATCCGGCCACCGGCCAGAACTACCACCGTCTCAATCTGCAACGGGCCATCGACGCGATCATGGCCGGCATCCAACCGCCCCCGGCGGCCAGCGGCAGCGGATCGGCGCCGACGGCCGCGGCGGTGGACCAACTCATGCAGACGACCGGGACGTTGACGCCATCGGCCAATTCGACCAGCAGCGCCCAGACCGGCAACAACAGCGTGGTTCTCAACACCACGAGCAAGCCGGCGACGACCACTCCGGTTGCCGCCGTTTCCACGCCAAGCGTTGTCAAGGCGCCAACGGCCGGCATCGCGACGGTGAAGCTTCCCCTGGCGCGGACGGCGCGATTGCCCGCGTCTTCAACGCTTCCAGCTTTGGAAGTGCTCCAGAAATCGCTGGTGCAAATCCGGAATCTGTTGACGTAGCCGCGTGCTGAGTGCCTGAGGGAGAATAACTTCCCGGGCCGCCGCGGCAGAATCGAAGCCCGAAGCGCGAGCGAGGGAGCCCCGCTCCGGAAACCTCGCTTGCGCTTCGGGCTTCAATGCGGGCGTCGGGACGCCTGCTCCAGAACCCCGAAGCTCTGCCAGATAGGCCACGAGGGCCTCATGGGCCGCCGGCGGGCCGTGCAGCATGAAGTGCGTCCACGCCCAGGAGTCGCGGTAGGCGGCCTGTCCCATGTCGCGGGGGTCGTCTTTTTTCTCCAGGGCTTCCAACGAGGGGACGAAACCCTGTTCCGCACCGCTGCGGATGCAGCCGAGGTGAGGATTGTCGAAGGCCCGTTTCGCGGCCGGCAGCTCGAAATAGCCGGCCAGTCCTTCGTCGAGCCAGAGCGGCACTTGCCCGAGCGCGGCGTGCAGCAGGGCATGGGTGCATTCGTGCCGCAAATCGACGGCGAATTGTTCGCTCTGGTAGGCGAACACGCGCCCCGGCCCGCGGCCTTTGGCATACAAGGCCCTGCGGTACGGCGCCGTGGGCAGATAGTGGCCCAGATAGCGGGCATAGGTAGCTTGGTCGTGGAACAGGTAGACTTCGATCGGCTCGCCTGCGGGTGGAACTCGCAAGGTGCGGACCAAGTCGGCCTGGAGTTGGGCCAGCTCGCCGAGCAACCCCTGGCAGGGGGTCAGCGAGAAATCAGCCCGGCAGACGAATGGCCCCGCGGCGCGGGTATCGGTCCAGTCGGCCGCTTGGCCGGTGGTGGCCCCGCCGATGGCGACCACGGCGGCCGCCGTGACCGCCGCGAGCCATTGCATCAGGCAGACCAGGACCAAGTGGCGGTTGTGATAGGGGGAAAAACCATTCATAAATGGGGAGATTGGCTAATTTAGGGAAAAG
>CAYYBU010000214.1:0-5696 GCA_964469945.1 uncultured Planctomycetaceae bacterium | reverse complement strand
CCGATGGCGTCGTCGGCCACCAGCGCGGCATCCCAGAGGACATCGGCGCTGGAAGACCAGGGATTGCCCACCGTGGCGCCCGCGGATAGAAGTTGGCCCACGCGGCGGCCGACCAGCGGCAGCGCCGCCACGAGTTGACCTTGATCTTCCACCAGGAGGGCATGGAAGTGGGCCCGGGGGGCGAAGTGCTCCAGCCACATAGCGATCAACTCCGCGCGGAGCGTCGGCATGGTGGCGTCGCTCCGCCACCACAGGTCGTCCCAGGCCGCCGTCCGAGCGCGCAGCGCGGCGATCGAATCCAGGTGGATCACGCGCGGCCCGGCCATTATGGAGCCTCATGTGAAATAGGTGAAACTACGTGCCCTTGCTTGCCATCCTGCGGCCCCAGCGCCAGCCGCGGAACTTGACCAGGTAGCGGCCGATTCCTTCGCTCAGTAGGCGTTTTTCCTCGCGCGACAACAGCCGGTCCGAGACCATCACGTACGAAGCGATGATCAGCAGACACAACGCGGCGTTCCAGGCGCCCAGGCACACCAGCGCCGGCAGCAGCAGGGCAGCCCACGTGCCGACATGGACACGGAAGCCCAAGCGGCTGCTCATGATCACGATCAGCAGCAAGGCCACGCCATGGGCGGCGACCGTGGCCAGCACGGCTCCCAGCAGGCCCAGCCGCGGCAGCAGCAGCAGGTTCAACGACACGTTCACCGCCAGCCCCAGCAGTAGTGCCGCGCTGACCCGGCCGGCACGCTCGGCGCACCACAGGTACTTCTGGGCCACGATCGCCAGTCCGAACCAACTGCAGTAGATCAAGGTCCAGGGCATGACGGCCAAACCACCGGCGTATTTGCCACGGAACGCCACTTGAAACAGCAGCGGCGCGATGGCCAGCATCGCCACGGCAATGGTGGTCAAGGCCGCGGCCAGCACCTTCAGCAACAGGTTCATCTGCGCCGAGACGCGGCCGCGGCGTCCGGCCTCCCAGTCGTGGCTGAGATGCGGCGTGGCCACCGCCGCGATCATGGCCGTTACGGTGGTCAACAGCAGCGGCAGCACCCGCGAGCTGCGGTAGTTGCCCACTTCTGCCAGGGCATCGGCGCTGGAACAATGGATGATCATTTGCCGATCGGCCAGGTCGAACAAGTTCGTCAGCAGGTTGATGACCAGTAGCCAGGCGGTAAATGGAAGCAGCCGCCACCAGAACGTTCGCTGCGGTAGCGGCGCATGCGACACGGGCAGGGTGTGCCACATCCGCTTTAGCCACCACAGCGCGCCCAACGAGGTCAGCAGACAGCCCATGCCGTAGGCGACCACCACGCTGGCAGCGCTGCACTGCCACAGACACAACAGGGCGATGCCCGACGCGGCAAAGATCATGCTGCTAACCAGTTCCATACCGGAAACCAGTCGCATGTTGCGCAGCGCGGTGAACAGGCAGGTGAGGAACGTGAAGGCCACCATCGCCAACAGCGCGCCGCCCAGCAGCGCGACCAGCAACGTCTGGTCGGGGCGACCGAAGATCAACTGCGAGAACCACGGCCGTGCCCAATAGACGACCGCCGCGGCCGGCAGGGCCATCGCCGCACAGACGACGGCCGTCCGCCGCAGGAAGCTGCGCAGTTGTCCCTGCTGCCGGTATCGTTCCACGTAGCGGCCGAACGTTCCCGGCAGCGACAACACCACCAGCGGCCCGGCCAACATGAGGAAGCCGAAACTCATGTCCCACTGGCCCAACTGTTCGGCATCCAACCAGCGGCAGAAAAGGATTTCCCGCAGGAATCCCACCATGCGTTGCAGCACGGTCAGCACCAGCAGGATCAACACGCCGTCCAGCAGCGTATCGGCGCCCAACGCGGCGCTGGATTCCAGCGGGGCCGCGCCATCGAGGGCGGCCGCATGGACAATCTCTTCCTGGTCGGGGCGACTGATCGGCTGGGCCATTTTTCGGTAAGCTCCCCCTCTCCCACTTAGGGGAGACGGGGCGCAGGTAAGGGCGGTCTGATTTTGCCATGCGTTCTGATGCGCAAAACGCCGCACCATGCACAAATTTAGCTTAGCGCCAGCCACCGGGCGGCGAACCAAGATTGCAGAGTGGCTCGACAGGCACCGCCGCGCAGCGTTGGTCGGCGAGTCCCACCAGAACGGCTGAAGCATTCGTGCCTCATCCGCGTTTCATCCGTGGCTGAGGCATTGCAAGCCGCATGGCCGGCAGAATCGCTACTCGTAACCGTTCACGGGGTGGGCGGGGACTGGTCCATTTTTCGGCCAATCCGCGCTGTTTTTAAGTACGACGTCGGCCGAAAACGTGGACCAGTCCCCCTCTTCCCCGCCGTGAACGGTTACCGCTACTCGGCCACGATCGCGTAGGTCGAGACGTCGGCCGTGGCGCCGTGCAAGTCGGTAACGACGTGGATCGTCTTGACCACCTTGCCCCGCTCGGCGCCAGCCAAAAACGTTATGGGGATGATGTGCGCCGTCTTGACCGGCCCATCGGTTACCGCCGGCGGCAACTCGAAGCAGCCCGCCTCGCCCGTGACCGACAGGACGCGAAACGCCGTCTTGCCCCACACCACCAGTTGCCGCATCGTCTTTTCGCCTGGCCGCATTGTCCCCAGAAACAGCGTGGTCGGACTGACATTGATTTCCGAAAGGACTTGCCCTTCCACGGTGACGGGAATCTGCCCCATTTGCGCGTCGTTGGTCTGTAGCATTACATGGTCGTTGAGGTAGCCGCAGGGCGTGGTCTTGGCCAGTTGCACGTCGAGTTGATACCAAACCTGACTGTTCTGCCGGGCGATTTCCTTCACGCCGCAGGCAAGGTACGGACTGGCACAACTGGCCCCGAGAACTTGCCAATCGCTGCGGTTGGCGCGATAAACGATGACCTTCCCCTGCGCGCCGCCGCCCTGCTCGACGCTGCCGAATTCGACCCCGCCGGGATCGAACAGGACATCTTCGTGAACATAACCCGCCACCTGCAACTGCACTTGGGCGAAACTTGGCTGGTCGAAGGTGACCGTAATCGTGGCGTGCCGCTGGCCGAGGTAGCTGCCGCTGTTGAGGCGGGCGACGATGGTCCCTTTTTCGTACGGTTTCAGCAGCGATTTGCTGATCCGCGGCGTTGTGCAGCCGCAACTGCTCTGCACGCCGGAAATATGGATGTCGGCGGCGAAGTTGTTGGTCAGCACGAATTCATACTCCGCCTTGGCGCCCCGCGCCACGGAACCGAAATCGTGACTGGTGACCTCGAACATGCCGCGGGCCCACTCTTGGGCGAACCCCGCGGATGCCGTCGTCAATGCCACCACCAGAACCACAACCGACGACCACGAGCCACCGTTGAAGCGACACCAAGCACGACATCTCATCAATGCGACCTCCTTTAACGAGGATCGGCCGAGAAACAACCCGGGGAGAATCCCCTTCCCGGCAAAAGTTGTTTTTCGGCCGATCCCAATGGTCCTCTCCCATTATGGAGGCTGCTCCCGGAAAGGCGAGGGGGGCGGCAGCCATTTTTTGGCTGGTTCAATTCATCGTGCGTGAGTATAACACTCCCCCGCGTGTCTTCGCTGGAACCGTGCGTCCTATTCACGCGCCAAGCAAGTCCTTGATCGCGTCGCTGGAAAGCAGTGTACCGACCGCCCGGACCCGGCCGTCAATCACCAGGGCCGGCGTCATCAAGACGCCAAAAGTGATGATCTTTTGGAGATCGGTAATCCGCTCCACCGTCGCTTCAATGCCCAACTGGCCGACGGCGGTCTCCGCGTTGGCCGCCAGTTTCGCGCACTTCGGACAGCCGGGGCCAAGTACTTGAATGTGCCGCATGGCCTATCAACAAGTTTTCCACTGCCGAGGACAAAAATCATGGCCGCCTTGATCATTGTCGGGATTTTTCCCAACTTGCCAAGTGGTGGCCACGACCGGTTATCGTTGGGGACCGAGAGACCCAAACAGATGATTCCACGTTGCCCCGGTTCTTCCACGCGCCGGCAATTCATCAACGTAAGTGATTGCTGCCAAAAGAGAAAAAAATTGCGGCCTGTGACGAGCGCAATGGTAACTGTACCCTAACACATTCACGACTGCCATTGATGTCAATACATAATCAAACAAACACCGTGCGTGGCTATAATGCCCCCCCCCTCAAGGACATGGGACATCAGGGTCTGCCTCTTGGATGCCTCTGGCCGGTCGGCTTATAATGAAGAACTTCCAGGAAACTGCGGTATGCACGCCAGCGAATCTCCCGTGACAAAGGCAGCCCTAATCATGGCCAAACAATTGGATCGCAGTTATCCGTTTCTCGCGGCACAATATGTTCGCCGCCAGGTGAAGCAACTGGTCGAGCAGTTCGACGGCGTCCGCGCTGCCGAGGATATCGAGTTCATTCACCGTGCCCGCGTCGCTTCGCGGCGCCTGCGGGCGGCCTTGAAGATGTTCTCCGACTGTTTCGACGCCAAGGCCCTGAAGCGTTGGCAGAAGCAGATCCGCCGTATCACCGAGGGGCTGGGCGACGCCCGCGACAAGGACGTGCAGATCGAGTTTCTCTGCAGCGTGCTTTCCGTGGCCAGCGACAAGAGTTGTTTTCCCGGCATTGCGCGGTTGCTGGTGCAATTGGAGCATGAGCGCGACCTGTTGCAACCGATCGTCGTCAAGGCCGCCGATCGTCTGGCGGCCAGCAAAGTCCTCGACGAGATGCAGGCGGTCACCAAAGGCGTGTTGGCCGAGAGCAAGGCGGTTGACGGAAAGGTGTCGGACGCCAAAGGACAGGACGCCAGCGTCTATGGAGAATTCGCCCGCGCCGAGACGCGGCAGCACATTCTCCGCCGCCTGGAGGAGATGCTGCCCTACGAAGACAGCTTGCAGAACCCCAGCGATTGCCAACGGCACCATGCCATGCGCATTGCCGCCAAGCGGTTGCGTTATACGGTCGAGATCGCCCGGCCGGTCTACGGTGCGGCCCTGGACGAGATTATCACGGCGGTGAAACGCGTGCAGACGCTGCTGGGCGATATCCACGATTGCGACGTGTGGGTGGAGCACCTGGCGATGTATGCGGCTGCGGAACGCCGGCAGGCGATCGCCTATTTTGGCCACGCCGGGCGATTCGCCCGCCTGGAACCCGGCATCGAGTACCTCCGCCAGGAGCGCCGCGGCCATCGCCAGCAGATCTTCCAGCAATTGGTCGACTACTGGCAGCAGTTGCGGGGGCAAGGCTTCTGGGACAACCTGGTCCGCCTCGTGCAATCGCCGTGGCCCGCCGCGGCCGCCGCTTCCGGTGTGCCCAGCACGGTTGTTTCGGCCGCGGGGGACGCGCTGCCACTGGTGGAGTCTGTCGCGGAGCCAGTGCCGGTGGCCAGTTCCGTGCCGCGGCTGCGCTGTGACCCTCCCAACGGCAATCTGCCCAAAGCCAATGGCAGCGATGTTCCCGCTCGCGAGGCGGCTGTTCAATCGCCGCGTCCGGCGGTCTTGCAGTCCAGCATCCCCCATAAGCCCGTGACGGCCGCACTGCCATCGGCGCGGCGTGAACCCGAAACGATCGGCCGCTGATTAGCCCATGCCCTCCGGTTCTCCCCAGCCCGCGCAGTCGCTCTCGCAGTCCGCCGTGGCGGCCCGCACCGTGGCGGCCATCGACGTGGGGGCCAACTCGATTCGCATGGTCATTGCCGAGGTGTTGCCGGACGGCCGCATTGAAGTGC
>CAYYBU010000213.1:0-5696 GCA_964469945.1 uncultured Planctomycetaceae bacterium | reverse complement strand
GTTGCGACAATGACTATTGTTCCTCGGTCTGCTGCATGGCCGCCACCAAGGAAGCCATCCTGGCCAAGGAGCACGAGCCCGGGCTGGAAGTGACCATTTTCTTCCTCGACCTGCGGGCCTTCGGCAAGGATTTCGATCGCTACTGCGAGCGCGCCAAGAAGCAATTGGGCGTGCGCTACATCCGCTCTTTCATCTCGCGGACCTACGAGATGCCAGGCACGCGGAACCTGCGGCTCGTCCACACCAACACCGCGATGAAGCAGGTCGAGGAGGAGTTCGACCTGGTCGTGCTCTCGCTCGGCCTGGAGCCGGGCGCCGGTTTGAAAGAGCAGGCCGAACGGATGGGCGTGCTCCTGAACCGCTGGGGATTCGCCCAGACCAGCGAGCTGAGTCCGCTGGACACCTCGCGGCCGGGTATCTTCGTGGGCGGGGCCTTCCAGGAGCCCAAGGACATCCCCGACACGGTGATGCAGGCCAGCGCGGCGGCCGCCCGCGCTATGGCCCTGCTGGCCCCGGCGCGGGGCAGCCGCGTGCGCGTGAAAAGCTATCCGGCCGAACGCGACATCAGCGATGAGCCGCCGCGGGTGGGCGTTTTCGTCTGCCATTGCGGCAGCAATATCGCCTCGGTGGTGGGCGTGGAGCGCGTGGTGGCCGAGACCGCCAAGCTGCCCTTCGTGGTCCATGCCGAGAGCAACGTCTACACCTGCGCCGACGACAGCCAGGACCGCATCAAGGCCAAGATCCACGAGCATCGGTTGAATCGCGTGGTGATCGCCTCCTGCACGCCGCGCACCCACGAGCCGATCTTCCGCGACACGCTCCGCGACGCGGGACTGAATCCCTACCTGCTGGAAATGGCCAATATCCGCGACCAATGTTCCTGGGTCCATTCGGCCGATCCGGACAAGGCAACGCGCAAAGCGGTCGACCTGGTGTGCATGGCGGCCGCCCGGACTGCCCGACTGATGCCGCTGCGGCAGGAACTGGTTCCGGTGCAAAATGCGGCTTTGGTGATTGGCGGCGGCGTGGCCGGCATGACGGCCGCGTTGGCGCTGGCCGACCAGGGTTTTCCCGTACATTTGCTGGAGAAGACCGCCGAACTGGGCGGCATCGCCCGGCAACTGCACCACACGCTGGATGGCCAAGACGTGCAGGCATTCCTGGCCGAGACCATCCGTCGCGTCCACGGCCACGCCAAGATCAGCGTCCATTTGAACTCGCACGCCGCCAAGGTCGAGGGACACATCGGCAATTTTCGCACGACGATTGCCGGCCCGGAAGACGCCGGCGAAATCCACCACGGCGCCGTCGTCCTGGCCACCGGGGCCAAGGAAGAAAAGCCGCACTCGTTTGCCTACGGCCAGAGTCCGCGGGTGCTCACGCAACTGGAGCTTTCCGACAGGCTGGGGCGCGGCGAAATCACTCTGCCCGAGCAAGCCACGATTGTGATGATCCAATGTGTCGAGCAGCGCAGCGAGGAGCGGCCCTATTGCAGCCGCGTCTGTTGCACGACGGCGGTCAAGAATGCGTTGGCCCTGCGGAAACGTTATCCAACGGCGCGGATCATGGTCGTCTACCGCGACATGCGGACCTACGGGTTCCGCGAGGCGGCCTATCGCGAGGCCCGCGAGCAAGGCATCCTCTTTGTCCGCTACGAACCCGAGCGGCCGCCGCAGGTCGAGCTTGCGACGCCGGTGTCGGGACGGCTGCGGCTGCGCGTGTATGAGCCCGCGGTGGATCGCGATCTGGAAGTCGAGGCGGATCTGCTCGTGCTGGCCGCTCCCGTGGTTCCGGGCGCCGACCGCAAGGAGCTTTCCGAGTTGTTGCGCGTGCCGTTGAACGCCGACGGCTTTTTCCTCGAAGCCCATATGAAGCTGCGGCCGGTCGATTTTGCCAGCGAGGGATTGTTCCTTTGCGGCACGGCGCACGCGCCGAAGTTTCTCAGCGAAACGATCGCTCAGGCCAACGCGGTGGCCGGCCGCGCGGCGTCGATCCTGGGGCGGAAGAAAATGCCCGTGGGCGGCCAAATCGCCTGGGTCGATCCGGACAAGTGCGTGTCGTGCATGACGTGCGTGCATGTTTGCCCCTACATGGCGCCGCGCGTCGACGAGAACAACAAGGCCGAGATCCAAGGGGCCACCTGCATGGGCTGCGGCAGTTGCACGGCGGAGTGCCCCGCCAGGGCCATCACGCTGCGGCATTTCGTCGACAATCAAATCCTGGCGGCCATGAGCGGGCTGCTGGGCGACGCCGGCCGGGAGAAGATGCCCGAGCTGGCTTATCCGGCCCAGGCCGGCATTGCCCCGCCGCGCTGGCAAATCACCGAATAAGGCAGCTACAATAAGGTACTTACGATGGATACGGAACCGCTGATCCTGGCTTTCTGTTGCCACTATTGCGCCTACGCGGCGGCGGACCTCGCCGGCTCGATGCGCTTGCAATACCCGAGCGACGTGCGGGTGCTGCGGCTTCCCTGCACGGGCAAGATCGAGGTGAACTATCTGCTGGCGGCTTTCGAGCGCGGCGTCGACGGCGTGATCGTGGCCGGCTGCCTCGAAGGCGGTTGCCACTTCCTGGAGGGGAACCTTCGCGCCCGCAAGCGCGTGGAGCGGGCGCAAAAGCTGCTGGAGGAGATTGGCCTCGAGCCCGAAAGGCTGGAGATGTTCAACCTCTCGTCGGCCGAAGGAACGCGTTTCGCGGAGATCGTCGTCACGATGAGCCAGCGGCTGGCCAAGTTGGGACCGAGCCCGTTGCGGTCCGACCGGCAGACGATGCAAAAAGAACTTCAACAAATGACCGACCGGGCCGAGATGGCCCTGGCAGGAGCGAAAAATGATTGTTGCCGATCGCAAGAATGTGCGTGAGATCCTCGACCTCGTCCAACAGCACCAGCGCGTGCTGCTGGTCGGCTGCGGCACCTGCGTGACCGTGTGCCTGGCCGGCGGCGAGCGCGAGGTGGGCATCCTCGGCTCGGCCCTGCGGATGGCCCTGAAACTGAAAGGCCGCGGCGAGGTCCACGTCGATGAGTGTACCATCGAGCGGCAATGCGAAGACGCCTTCATCGACGTACTGGCCGCCCGCGTGCCCGAGTACGACGCCATTTGTTCGTTCGCCTGCGGGGCGGGCGTCCAAGCCCTGGCCGAGCGGTTTCCCAAGACGCCCGTCTATCCGGGGCTCAACACCCAGTTCATCGGCATCCTGGAATCGCAAGGCGTTTGGACGGAGAAATGTGCCGCCTGCGGCAATTGCCGGCTGGGCCAGTTCGACGGCATTTGCCCCATCACCCGCTGTGCCAAGCGGCTGTTGAATGGGCCTTGTGGCGGCTCGCAGGAAGGGAAGTGCGAGGTGAATCCCGCCCAGGACTGCGGCTGGCAACTGATCTACGACCGGGCTCGTGCGTTGGGGACCACGGCGCAACTGGAAGCCATCGTCGCTCCGCACGATTGGTCCACCGGCCTGGACGGCGGCCCGCGCAAAGTGGTTCGCGAGGACCAGTGCATCACCGGGCTGGCGCCGAAATCGTGACGGTCGGCTCTTATCGAGTCTCGACGCGGGCGCCCACGTGGAGCGGGCTGACGATGCCGTCAAGGAACGTGCGGGCGCGCAGCGCGGCGGCCTTGCCCCGGACCGGCTTGCGGTCCCAGCGGACGGCCGTGGGGGAGTTCAACGGATCGCTGCCGTCGAGGGTGTAACGAACCTCCGCGCCGTGGAAGGGCGGCACCATCTCGATCGCATTCCCGCGCGCCACCGCGCCGGGGGGCGTCAGGCGGAACGTCACACCGGCGGCCTTTAGGCGCAACAGGTGCGGGCCAAGCCGCTCGGCGAACTCCGCGTAGTTGCGCAAATTCTGCGGCGTCCAGCCGACTTCAGCCAGGGCGCAGAGGCGGGGGAACGTCTTGTAGTCGGCCACTTCGCCGCCGGTTTTGAAATCGGCCCAGCCGCCTTTCGACTTCCACGGATAGACCATCTCCGACCACAGGCAGCCGTGAACGCCCTCGATCTGCTGCGATTGCCCAGTGGTCAGCCCCTTGTCGCCCAGCGGGTCGAAGGCGTAACAACGCGCATTGTCCGTGGCGCCGGCCCAGTCGAGAGCGGGCGGCTCGTCGTTGGCTTCCGGATAGAGCATGTCGAAGTAGACGTGCTGCGCGGGGGCCATGACGACCGGGAAACCCATGCGGGCGGCCCGATAACCGGGCTCCGTGCCGGTCCAGGACATGATCTTCGTGGAGCGTTGCAGGCCGTCATTGAGGATTTCATTCCAACCGATCATATGCTTGTGACGTTTGGCCAGAATGCCTTCCAGACGCTTGGTGAAATAGACCTGCGCGGCAGCGAGAGTAGTTATCTTTTCCCGCTGCATGAAGGCTTTGATCTCGGGGCAATCCTTCCACAGATCGTGGTTCACCTCGTCGCCGCCGATATGGATGACGTCGAAAGGAAACAGCGCAGCCAGTTCGCCCATGATGTCGTCCACCATCGCATAGTTCGCTTCCTTGGCCGGCGAGATGGCGTTACCCTCCGGCCCTTTCGTCGGACGCACGGCGGGGTAGGCCGTACAGAGGGCCAGCGAGTGGCCGGGAAGGACGATCTCGGGCATGACGTTGATGTGCAGCCGAGCGGCGTGGGCGACGATCTGACGGATCTGATCCTGTGTGAAGAAGCCGCCGTAACGCTGAAACGTTTCCCCGGGACGCGTATTGGGCAGCGCACACTTGGTGCCGCGCCAGGCGCCGACCTCGGTGAGCTTGGGATATTTCTTGATCTCGATGCGCCAGCCGTCATCGTCGGCAAGATGCATGTGAAACACGTTCAGCTTGTGCATCGCCATGGCATCCAACAGATGCAGGGTGTAGTCGAGGTCGAAGAAATGGCGGGAATAGTCGAGCATGTAACCCCGCCAGGCGAAACGCGGCTTGTCTTCGATGCGGCAGCAGGGGATGTCCCACTTCACGCCGGCCTGTTTCGTCTTGGCGAACGCGGCCGGCGGCAACAGTTGACGCAGCGTCTGGCCGCCATAGAACAATCCGGCGGGAGCGGCGGCCGTGATGCGGACCAGCGGCGCCGGCATCGCTTCCAGCCGATAACCCTCCCGGCCCAGCGCGGCTTCGACGCCACTGTCGAGGCTGAGAACAATGGCATTACCGGGTTGGTCGTCCACATACAGGGGCATCGGCGCTACGGGCAGCGGGAGTCCGGTGGCCGGTCGGAGCATGGCGGCCAGTGTTTCGGCCTCTGTCTTGGCCGCCTCGCCGTCGTAGATGATTCGCGTGGCGGCATCCAGCGGCGTCAGGCCCTTTTGCCACTCCACCTTGGCAGGCTTCGGCACCAGTTCCGCAGGCGCGGCGTCGAGCGGCCGCGGCAGGGCGACGGTGACCAGGGCGGTGGCGACCGCCACAATGTATCCGGCACACTCCGTGTGCCGTTGGCGGCGGCACACGGAGTGTGCCGGATACATGACTCGCACGCTGGGAACGCTCATTTTTTGACTCTCTGTTTGAGAAATTCCGAAGTTCTACGAGCTTGCCGCGCCCACTGCCGCGCGATTGACCCAGTTTATTGGCTTTGCTAAAATATGTCAACTCAACGGGGGGATCTGACATGGATCAAGTGGTGGTTTTGGCGCGGGGGATGGGCACTCGTATGCGCAAGTCGGATCCGGCGGCCAAGCTGGACCCGTCGCAGGCGGCCGCGGCCGA
>CAYYBU010000212.1:3499-5696 GCA_964469945.1 uncultured Planctomycetaceae bacterium | reverse complement strand
CCTCCAGCACGCTGCGGTCCATGAACGCGCCGGGGTCGCCCTCATCGGCGTTGCAGACCACGTACTTGATATGACCGACGGACTGGCGCGTCATTTTCCACTTGCGCCAGGTGGGGAAGCCGGCCCCGCCACGGCCGCGCAGCCCGGAAGCGCGCATCGTTTCGATGACGGCGTCGGGATTGTTCTCCGTCAACACCTTGGCCAGCGCCTGGTAGCCGTCGTGGGCGATGTAGTCTTCGATGCGTTGCGGGTCGATGCGGCCGCAGTTGCGCAACACGATCTTCTTCTGGCGTTTGAAGAAATCCATGTCGGCGGCATGGGCCACGTTCCGCCCGTCGGGCCGCTTGTGCGTCAACCGCTCCACCACGCGGCCATGGGCCACGTGCTGGGCCACGATCTCGGTGCCGTCCTGGGGCGTGAGGTTCTCGTAAAACACCTCGTCGATCACCAGGGCCGGACCCACCGAACACGGACCCAGGCAGCCGGTGCCGACGATCGACACGCGCTCGCTCTGGCCGGTGCGGGCCAATTCTTGCTCGATGGCGGCCTTCACCCGCAGAGCGCCGGAGGCGATGCAGCCGGCCCCCATGCACAAGAAGATCTGTTTATGACCGGCGGCGGCCAGGGCGGCCTTTTCCGCGCGGACTTGGTCGCGCAGGGCGGTCAGTTGCTGGACGTTGGCAAGGATCTGCGTCATGCACTCTCTCCACTGCTGTCGGCAGCGCCCGGCTGCCGGTACTGTTCGAGAATTTTAACCAAGCGGGTCGGTTTCACGCGCTGATGAACGTCCTCGTCGATCATGATGACCGGCGCCAGGCCGCAGGCGCCGAAGCAGCGGCCGACGTCCAGGGAAAACAGGCGGTCGGGGGTGGTTTCACCCACTTCGATGCCCAGCGCGCCTTTCAAGGCCGCCAGCACCTGCTTGCCACCCCGCACGTAACAGGCGGTGCCCAGGCAGACACGCACCAGGTGCTTGCCGCGGGGCACGGTGGTAAAGAAGGAATAGAAACTCACCACGCCCGCCACTTCGCTGTAGGGCTTATTCAGGGCCAGGGCGATTCGCCGCAGGGCCACGTCCGGCAAATAGCCGAACATCGCCTGGGCGATCTGCAATACCGGGATCAGGGCCCCCGGCACGCTGGCATAATCCTTGAGCACTTCGTCGAGGCGGCTGAGCAACTCCTCTTCCGTTGCCGGCTGACACTCGGCGTTCTTTTCGTCCACGGCCATGTTGATGGGCGCCTTTTCAAACGGTCCGATGTGAATAAACTCGTGCCACGACGTTCCGGAATGCATCAGAACGACGCCTCCGCATAACCCAGAATAATCAATGATACTGCTCTTCACCGCGCTTGCAAGCGATGTAACTGCGGCGGCCAGAAAATTTTGCCGAGACGCGGGGCAAGTGGGCATTTATGTTGCCCTTTTGTAACATTATTGTCCAGCAAGGGGCGGCCGACCTACTTTCTTCTTCCCGCAACGCTCAGTAGAATGTCCCTCGTTTCCACCACCCCCGGGCGAAGCGATGACTGCCGACGAAACTCCACGCACCCTCGGACTATTGCTCAGCGGCGGCCTGGATAGCGCGATTCTGCTCGGTAACCTGTTGGGCCAGGGACATCGCGTGCAACCGTTTTATGTCCAGTCGCACCTGCGCTGGGAGCGCGAGGAACGGCAAGCCGTCGACCACCTGTTGCAGGCGCTGCGGTCGCCGCGGCTGGCGGAGTTGGTCGCGTTGGAATTGCCGCTAGGGGATCTCTATGGGGACCATTGGAGCCTGACCGGCCGCGACGTGCCCGACGCGGCCAGCTCCGACACGGCGGTCTACTTGCCCGGCCGCAACGCCCTGCTGTTGATTAAGGCGGCGCTGTGGTGCCGGTTGCACGGCATCGAGGAGTTGGCCCTGGCCGTGCTGCGGCTGAATCCGTTTGCCGACGCCACGCCGCAATTCTTCGACGAGTTCGAGTCGGCGCTGGCATTGGCCAGCGGCGGGCGCGTCCGCTTCCTGCGGCCGTTGGCCTGCCTCGACAAGCGGCAAGTGATGGAACTGGGCCGCGGGCTGCCGCTGGAATTGACCTTCTCCTGCATCGCGCCGGTGGCCGGGTTGCACTGCGGCCGCTGCAACAAGTGCGCCGAACGCATGGCCGCTTTCGCCCTGATCGGCGTCAAGGACCCCACGAGATACCACTGAATGTTC
>CAYYBU010000212.1:0-3489 GCA_964469945.1 uncultured Planctomycetaceae bacterium | reverse complement strand
TCTCGCCTTACGTACCTCACCCTGACCATCTCCCGGCGGGAGAGGGACTTTGAGGAGAACCGCATGTTCCACGTTTCTCGGGAAATCGATTTCTGCTACGGACACCGCCTGCTGAACTACCAGGGCAAGTGCCGGCATCTGCACGGGCACAACGGCCGCGCCATCATCACCATCGAGGCCGCCGGGCTGGACGATCGCGGCATGGTGCTGGACTTCGGCGACATCAAAACCGTCATCAGCGGCTGGATCGACCAACACCTCGATCACCGCATGATTCTCAGCCGCGACGATCCGGCGATCGCCGTGTTGGAGGGCCTGGGGGAACCGCTCTATTTGCTCGATGCCAACCCGACCGCCGAAAACATCGCCAAGCTGATCTACGACCGCTGCGTGGCCGAGGGTTTTCCGGTCGTGGAAGTGCGGCTCTGGGAAACGCCGCACTGCTTTGCCACTTACCGGGCAGGTCGATAGTTTCCACGATCAAAATCTTGAAAGGATGTCTGCCATGCTGGCTCACAATGTCTATTTCACCCTCAACGACAACTCGGCAACCGCTCAAGAGAGCCTGGTGGCGGCCTGCAAGAAATATCTGACCGGACATCCGGGCACGGCGTTCTTTGCCGCCGGCCTGCGCGCCGCCGCGCTGGATCGGCCCGTCAATGACCGCGACTTCGCCGTGGCGCTTCACGTTGTGTTCGAGAGCCAACAGGCCCACGACGCCTATCAGCAGGCCGAGCGTCACCTGGCCTTCATCCGCGAGAATCAGCACAACTGGAAGCAAGTCCGGGTGTTCGACGCGGTCGTTGATCGTGAGTGACTAAATAACGAAAAGTAAACTGTCCATTTTTATCATGGGCTGGGGTTTCTCCGGATCTGGCAGAAACACAACTTTCGGGTGGTATGTCTGGCGAAGAAAATAACAACCGGGACAAATACACAAGATGGGTAGGCCGCGTGCCGGAACGGACAAAAACGCGCCGCTGTCTCGGGGAGGAACGCAAGGGAACCCACGGCGTCCGCGGGGATCGGGGGGGATTGTCTTCATTAGAGCGCGCGTTACCATTGGACGCGTTTGCTGACTGGCATCCGTCTTCGTGTACTCATTTCAAGGAGGCATCTCATGAAAAAGCTGTTTGCACTGGCATTGCTGCTGGCCCTACCGCTGCTGCTGGGCTTTCGTACCGCCGAGGCCAGCTATTGCGGCATGGGCCGCTGCTGCGGGAGTTGTTGGGCGGTCGCAACTCCTTGTTGTACTTCGTGCTACACGGTGATGAAGACCTGCCAACAGGTGGTTTATGAACAACAGCAGGTCACCTGCTACCGGACTTGCTACGAAGCGGTCTGCGAGCAACAGGTCGTCCCGTGCGTCAAGTACGTTGCGGAGACCCGCTTTCGGGAGTGCGCGTACACGGTTTGCCATCCGGTCTGGGAAGATCGCGTCCGCGAGGAATGCTACACGGTGGCGCATCCCATCTGGGAGACGCAGGTGCGGACGGAAAATTACACCGTCTGCAAGCCGGTTTGGGAAACCCATGCGCGGACGGAGTGCTACACGGTGGCCCGTCCAGTCTGGGAGGATCGCGTGGACGTGCAATGTTACACGGTGGCCCATCCGGTTTGGGAAGACCGCGTCGACGTGCGCTGCTACACGGTGGCCCATCCGGTCTGGGAACAGCACGTGCAGACGGAAAACTACACCGTCTGCAAGCCGGTTTGGGAAACCCAGGTTCGCACGGAGAACTACACGGTGTGCAAACCGGTCTGGGAAACCCGCGCGCAGCAGATTTGTTATACGGTCTGCCGCCCGGTCTACGAACAGCACGAGCGGGACGTATGCACGACGGTATGCCGGCCGGTGACCATGGTCGAGACGGTGCAAGTCTGCTGCGGCCACTGGGAGACGCGCATGAGCGCTTGCAGTTCGTGCGCCGCTTGCGAGTCCTGCTGCCCGACGGTGTGCCGCGTCTGGGTGCCGGAGGTCCAGCAGCGACAGATCCAATATACCAGGCTCGTGCCCGAGACGCACGTGCAGAAGGTGCCGTACACGGTTTGCCGGATGGTGCCCGAGCAGCGCGTGGAGACCCGCAACTACCAGGTGTGCCGCATGGTGCAGGAATGCTTTACGCGGCAGATTCCCTACCAGGTGTGCCACATGGTACAGGAGTGTTGCAGCCGGCAGGTTCCATATCAGGTCTGCCGGATGGAATACCAGCAGTGCAAGCAGGAGATTCCGTACAAGGTCTGCCACATGGAATACCAGCAGTGCAAGCAGGAGATTCCGTATAAGGTCTGCCACATGGAATATCAGCAATGCACGCGCGAGATTCCCTACCAGGTGTGCCGCATGGTGCAGGAATGCTGCACGCGGCAGGTTCCTTACCAGGTCTGCCGGATGACGTACGAGCAGTGCAAGCGGCAGATTCCCTATCGGGTGTGCCATACGGTGTCCGAGCAGCGCGTGCAACAAGTGCCCTACACGGTCTGCGTGCCGGTCACCTTCCAGCAGACGGTCAGTTGCACCCGCTATGTGCCCAGGCAGGTTGCCTACACGGTGACACGTTGCGTGCCGCGCGTGATCTGCACGCAGGTGCCGGTGCAAGTCTGCTGCCCGACCTGTTGCGGCTGCGGCCTTTGAACGCGCATCCGAATTGAAGAAAAGGGAAGCCACAGAGGGCACGGAGGACACCGAGAAAATTCATTGAATTTCCTGTTTTCGTCGTCACTCTGTGCTCTCGGTGTTCTCTGTGGCTCGTTCTTGATCCGCGTTTCATCCGTGGCTGATTCTCACTCTTCCGCCATGGCCAACCGCTCGGCGATGGGCGGGTGGCTGTGGAAGAGGATCACTTCCCAGCGGTGCGGATCGGGATCGTCCTTGTTGAGTTGGGCCAACTTTTGGAAGGCCGACCGATAGGCCGTTTTTCGCCCCGTCCGCTTGAGGGCGTAACGGTCGCATTGCCGCTCGTAGCGGCGGCTGACGAAGTTCTGCAGCGGCTCCAAGAACAAGGCGAAGACGCTCAAAATGAGCATGATCCAGGGCAGCGTCCAATCGGGCAGCGCGGCATAGTCCAGCCCGCCCGAGCCGCCATCGACCGCCAGACGCAGCAGGCGATCGCAGATCCAGAAACCGGCCGCGCTGTAGAGAAGGCCCGCCAGGATCATCTTGCGGATATGGCGGAAGACGTGGTGGCCGATTTCGTGGGCGAAGATGACTTCGATTTCGTCGGCGGTGAAGCCATCCAGCAGCGTGTCGCCCAGCAGCACGCGGCGGGTGCGGCCCAGCCCGGCCAGCATGGCATTGGCCTTGACCGTCTCGTCGCTCAGCGCCATGCGATAAACGCCGGCGATCGACAGGCCCGTCCCCTGGGCCAGCCGGCCGATTCGCTCGGCCAATTCCGGGTTGTCGAGCTTCTCGATGCTGTAGAACAGCGGCAGGATCAACACGGGGGCGAGCTGCCCCAACAGGACGCTGACCAGGAAGAACGCGCCGGC
>CAYYBU010000211.1:0-5697 GCA_964469945.1 uncultured Planctomycetaceae bacterium | reverse complement strand
TAAGCTTCGTCAGGCCGGCAATTTTCTCCAGCCCCGCGTCGGTGATTTTGGTCCCGCGGAGATCGAGATCCGTCAGCCCGGCCAAGCCCGCAATCCCGGCCAGCCCCGCGTCGCCGACCTCCGTTTCGCGGAGGTCCAGCCTCGCCAGCCCAGCCAAGCCGGCGATCTTCGGCAGCCCCGCATCGGTGATTGGAAGCCCCGCCAGGCCCAGCGAGACCAGCCCCTTAAGTTTTCCGATATGCTTCATGCCGGCATCTGCCACCCTTGTGCCCTCGAGCCCGAGTTCCCTCAACTGGCCCATGGTGGCCAGGCATTTCATCCCGTCGTCGCCGACGCGGCTGCGGGCAAGTTGGAGGCTCTCCAATTTCGTCAGGTTGGAGATGGAGCGAAGGCCCTCGTCGCCAACATCGGCCGCGCCCCAAACGAGGAGCCTTTTCAGCGACGTCAGGGCACAGATGTGCTTCATACCTTCGTCGCCGATGGGCGTTCGCGTCAGCCACACGGTACGGAGCGACTTGCTATCCGCGAGATACCTCAGGCCGCTGCCGTGGACTTTACATTCAGAGAGAAACACCTCTTCCAGCAGAGGCTTGTGCCGGAGACACCTCAGGTCCCTGTCCGTCACGTCGGCGCCGCCGAAGCGAATGCGTCGCAGGTCCGGGATCGCCTCGATCGCCGCGACAACGTCCTTCGCCTTGACGCCCTCCCGGCAAACGTCGACGTCGAGGCCGCGGGCGTTGAACGGCTCCGTCACCGTGGCACGCTGTTTGAGAACCTCGATCGCCTCCTCGCGGGTCAGCGGCTTTTCCGCCTTCGGTACCTCCAGCGTTTTCGGCGCGCTGGCCCCGGCGGGAAAGACGAGCGTCGAGGCCAGGACGAGTATCGCGATGCGTTTCATGGTTCCCTCCGCAATTGAAAAAGGAGGCCGGGGGCGGCCATCACTAACAGATGTTCGTTCCGAACAACACCACTCCCGGACTAAACGCCACTGTGTAGAGATGAATGCGTACCGGCTGCCAGCCCCCAAGGTAACCTGCCCCCGAATGAATACCAATACCCACCGATATAGCGAGACGAGGAGAAGCCTCCAAGGGCCGGCAAACGACGCCGAGGCTGCTGGGCCGATTGTGCCTGCGCGGCAAAGGCCTGGGCCGCGAAAGCATACGGTCCCATTTGAGTGTATCGCTACACTAGATTCACGACCGCTCAGAATTCCCGCCGCGTGACGATGCCCGGCTGCGGGACAGGATACTTGCCGTCCGGCCCGGCCCGCAAGGGAGCGGGCGAACTCATCGTCAACTGGTCCAGCGCCGGGCCCAACTCGTGATCGTGGTGGAGCATCTGATCGTAGGTGACGACTTGGCCGGTGTGGGCCGCCATGCGTCCCATCGCCGTCACCAGGCTGACCTCGGCGCCGCGCTTGGCCTCGTTGTAGGGCTTGTCCTGGCGGATGGCCTCCCACAGGTCTTCCCACTCCAGTTGATACGGGTTGGCCTCGCCCCGCGGGACGGCCCAGGCCAGTTCGTCGCTGTTGACGCGATAGCCCTTGTAGATGCGGCATTTGGCGGGCGAGTGGCCAGCAGTCGAGATGATCGCCGAGCCCTTGCTGCCGTGGGCCTGGCTGGTGAACTGGTCGTGGCAGCCGGCCATCGTGCGGCCGTAGAGAAACAGCTTGGTGCCATCGGCGAAGGTGTATTCGACGGAGTAATTGTCGAAGTTCTGATCGACGGCGTTGCCGCGGTAGTGGCGGCCACCGCTGGCCTGAGCCTCCACCGGCCAGGCATCCTTCATCCAGCAGCATTCATCGATGTTGTGGATGTAGAAGTCGCTGAAACAGCCGCCGCTGGCCCAGAGGAAACTGTGAAAGTGTGCGATCTGCCACAGCAACTCGCTGCCTTGATCGGTCGACCGGGGAGCGGAAAACGCCGTGCCCAGCGGGCCATGCATACGATAGGCCCGCAGGGCGACGATCTGACCAATCTGGCCCTCTTGGATGCGCTGATAAAGCTGGCGGCGGGCGCGGCAGTGGCGGCACATCAACCCCACGGCCACCTTGAGGCCTCGATGCTTCGAGGTTTCGGCCAAGGCGAGGAACTTGCGCGTGCTGGGGCCATCGACGGTCAAGGGCTTTTCCATGAAGACGTTGAGCCCCTTCTCGATGGCGTAGCCGAAGTGGACCCAGCGGAAGGCCGGCGGCGTGGCCATGATCGCCACGTCGCCCGGCTTCAGGCAATCCATGGCGTGCCGGTAGGCGTCGAAGCCGATGAATTTGCGTTCCGCGGGCACATCGACCTGACCGGGAAACCCCTTCTTCAGGTTGTCGTAGCTGGCGGAGAGACGCGACGGGAAAACATCGGCCATGGCGACCAGCCTGGTCGGCCCGTTGGTCCGCGACAGGGCGTCCCAGGCCGCCCCGCTGCCGCGGCCGCCACAGCCAATCAGGACCAATCGGATCGTGTTGTCCTCGGCGGCGTGGACGTGCGGGACGACTACCGCCGCCAGCGTCGAGGCGGCGGCCAGTCGCCCGGTGTTCTTCAAGAAGGTGCGTCGCGAGGCAGCAGCTTGGGTGGGCTTGCTCATGAAAGGCTCACTCCTGGAGGGGGGGTGGGGAGGATGTGTGGGGTTCGGCCTTGCCGGACATTATAATGGGTCCGCCGAAAATTGTCATGTCGCGATGCCCCGGGCCCCATAGACTCCCCGGCCGTTGGGCGGTATATTTCATGCTTATACTCGGCCTGATGTGGTCGAGTACGTTGCATGGCCGTTGTTTTTTTTGGCCCCTCCGCACAGGAAAAGGGCCGCCCCACATCCGTAGAGGAGATTGGTCTTGGGCAAGAAGTTGTACGTCGGCAATCTGAGTTATCAAGTCAGTAGTTCTGATCTGGAGCAGTTGTTCGCCGCTTTCGGCACCGTGGCCAGCGCCCAGGTGATCGAAGATCGTGAGAGCGGCCGCAGCAAAGGCTTCGGTTTCGTGGAAATGAGCACCGACGAGGAGGCGCAAGCCGCCATCCAAGGGCTCAATGGCAAGGACAACGGCGGCCGCCCCCTGACGGTCAATGAAGCCCGCCCGCGCGAAGAGCGTGGTGGTGGTGGCGGCGGCGGGGGTGGACGCGGCGGTCGCGGCGGCTACGGCGGCGGCGGCGGCGGTGGCGGTGGACGCGGCGGGCGGTACTAACCGCCTCGGCGTTGCCGTTGGCACTAGCCAGTCGGTTGTGTTCTCCGTGGTTAACGGCGCGGAAGTTGCGCCGTGTCCGTTCGGGGTGCGCTCTGCCAGCAGCCGGGATCGCCCTTTGCAGGGTGCCCGGTCTCGGCCGGATCGTGCTGTGTAGCAACGTAGCGATGCAGTCACGATGATGCCGGCCGATGGTAGCCCAAAGCCCCAGATCCATACTCTGCGCATCCGACGCTCTCGTCGTCTGGAGGGCTGCCTCCGCCCTGGGCGTCGATGGCGGCAACGTTACCAACCCCTGGCTTAAGGGCGCAGTTGGTCGTGATCGGCGTGGGCCAGCGTCCGAAAAAGACAGGCTGGGCGGCGAGCAGTCGTAGTCGTAGGTCAGGCTGTGCCTAACGCTGCCGACTTTTCAAAGAGTCGGAAACGGAGACGCAGCTAGTTTTTCCGTCCCAAGTTACCAATACTAGCTGCGCCCCCAGTTTCGACGCCCGACGTCAGCCACAACGGTTACTCGACAACCAATCTGGCCCGCTGCTGTGCGACCCCGACGCGGGCAATCGTCCCACTGCTAAATTCCAGGAAGTCGGATTCGACCCCATCCGAGAAGATAACGCCGCCAGAAGGCATCAGCGATTCAATAGCCAATTCGTTCCCTTGATCGAGCCACCCTGCCACCAAATTGGCTCCCGATTGTTTACTGCGGAACGGTTCACGCACGACCCAAACCAACCGGCGGTCCTCCCAGGCCAACTTAACGCCGTGCTGCAACCGGCCCCCTGTCCAGTGTGCAAATCCTTCGGCCATGTTGACTACCGAGGAAAGCCAGCCGGTGGACCCGGCTCCGGTGGAAACGATAAGCCCGCTAGAAGACTGCGGCTCGGCTTGGTTGTCCACCCGCAGAACATACCGAGCAGACACATGGCTTTGGCAACCGATGAAAAAGTCGTTGAAGGCCAGCATCCGCTGGCCATCGTTCAAGTTGACCTCCGCTAGCGTGACCTCGCGGATCTTGGCTCGGTTCTCGGCGGCATGTTGCACCGCTTGCCTGGCCTGACGGACGTGGAACGGCAGAAGGACGCCGTCGATCCGCTGCGGGTCAGGGTTGACAGCCACGATGGGTAGCTCGCCCACGTATTTGGCCGCGTTCGCCACCAGCCCGTCTCGACCGACCACCACGACGGCGATGCACCCTCGGAAATCGAACGAAGGCAGATACTCCCTCTCCACGAATTTCAACGGGAAACCCAGGTCGAGTTCCTTCTTGAGTTGGTCGAGCGCGGCGTGCTGAGCACGATCCTCTTGCTCATAAGAGGCAAAGGCGGCTTCGCCAGCCTTTTGGTCTTCGGCCAACTCAGCGGTGGTCTCAGCCGCGCGCGTGCTGCGCCGACTACGGGGAGCACTCCGTGCGCGTTCGTGGAGGACGGCCTGTTTCAAGCGGAACTTAGCCGCGCTCCGAGTGGCCCATCGCGCCACCAAGCCTTCTAGGCGCGTCGGCTGCGTCACAACCGCTATCGTTGGCGGCAAGAGTCCCATGGCCTATTGCTTTCCATCGGCTGAGAGCAAGGCGTTTAGCAGATCGGGCGAGATGTTCAACTGTCCGATCTTTTCGGCGTTTTCCGCCAGATCACGGAACGCCATCGCCACCATCAGCTTGGGGCTGACTTCGCCCGAAGATGCGGCCATCAGTGTCCGCCAATCCATGTCTTTAAGGGGTTCGAGCGTAGCTCTCAGAGCGTGACCGCGTGCCTCGGCCTCCTTGCGTTGATTCTCGACACGGTGCTCCACGAGTTGGCTGCGCTGTTGCTCAACGGCAACGTCTGCCTCCATCTGGCTTTCTCGCACCTGTCTCTTCATCTGCTCAATGGCAATCTCGGCCTCCATCTGCGTCTCGCGGATCTGCCGCTTCTTTTGCTCGACAGCGATCTCCGTATTCAGCTCGTTCTCTTTGATCTTTCGCTCCAGTTCCAGCGCAGCATTGCGGCGTACGAAAATAGCCTCATCGGCTTTCCGCAGTAGTTGTTCGCGGGCGTCCGCCTGAAGGGCCTTGGACATTTCGGGCGCGGCCTTGATCGAAACAATCGATAGGGCGAGCACTTCGATGCCGAGCATCGTGACGGTCTCGCATACCTTGAGCTTCTCGATCATCTCCTGGACCAATGCGTCAGAGCTGACCAGCAGGTCCGCCAGAGTATGCCGTTGGGTGAACGACCGGGCGAGGATCTGCGCGGCATGGACGAGCCGGTCACTGAGCTTTTCCGCATCGCCAGAGCGGTAGTGACCTCGGACATCCAGGCTGAAGTCCAAGAGGGTGGCGATTCGCTTCGGGTCGCTGATTCGATACGTCAACTCACCCTGGATGGTGGCATCCTGGAAGTCGGCAGTTGCCTCGTTGAACACAAAGGGAACATCAGCGCTGGCCACCGGAACCTGGACCAACATGGAGTTCGGCGCGAAATAAAAGAACGACAACCCCGCGCCCGCCCGTGCAATCTGTCCCGAGCGGAACTGAATCACGTACGTGGTCG
>CAYYBU010000210.1:0-5698 GCA_964469945.1 uncultured Planctomycetaceae bacterium | reverse complement strand
TGGACATCGCCAAGCCCGGCGGCCGGGCCGGCATCGCCAACGAAGGTTTTCACGGCATCGCGGTCGGCAAGGGTTCGCAATATGCGTTCTCCGTTTATCTTCGCGGCGGTAGTGGCTTTCGGGGGCCGGTAACGGTCTGCCTGGAAGATCGGGATGGCCGCGTGTTGGGCCGGGCCGCGATCGAGGGCATTGGCACGACGTGGAAGAAATTCGCATGTGTCCTAACGGCCGGCGAAACGTCGGCCACGGCGCGACTGGTCCTGGCGGCCACCGCGCCCGGTACGCTGTGGATCGACCAGGCATCGCTCTTCCCCAAGCAGACATGGAAAGGGCGGCCCAACGGCCTGCGGTCGGACCTGGCCACCATGCTCGACCAGATGAAGCCGGCCTTCGTCCGCTTTCCGGGCGGCTGCTATGTCGAGGGCGACCGGCTGGCCAATGCCTTCCGTTGGAAGGACAGTATTGGGGACGTGGCCCAGCGGCCGGGGCACTGGAACCTCTGGGGCTACCGCTCGACCGATGGCCTGGGCTATCATGAGTACCTGCAAATGTGCGCCGACCTGGGGGCCGAGCCGCTGTTGGTGATCAACTGCGGCATGAGCCACCAGGAGCAGCAGCACCAGGGCCGCGCCGAGGTGCCCAACTTGGCCGAATACGTCCAAGACGCCCTGGACGCCATCGAGTATGCCAACGGCCCGGTCGAGAGCCGCTGGGGAGCGCTGCGGGCGAAGGCCGGGCATGTGGCCCCCTTTGGACTGAAGTACATGGAGATTGGCAACGAGAACAGCGGCCCGACCTATGACCGGCACTACAAGTTGTTCTACGACGCCATCAAGGCCAAGTACCCCGCCATGAACCTGGTGGCCAATTGCCTGACCCGGCCGGGGCCCGTCGACATCAACGACGAACACTACTACAACAGCGCTGAGTTTTTCATCCAGAACGCCACCAAGTACGACAGTTACGACCGCAAAGGCCCCAAGGTCTATGTCGGCGAGTACGCGGTGACGCAGGGCTGCGGGCGGGGGAACCTGCGGGCCGCGCTGGGCGAGGCGGCCTTCATGACGGGCATGGAACGCAATTCCGACGTCGTGGTGATGGCCTCCTATGCCCCGTTGTTCGTGAATGTCGGCTGGCGGCAGTGGAATCCGAACGCCATCGAGTTCGACGCCAGCCGCGTCTGCGGCACGCCGTCGTACTACGTCCAAAAAATGTTCAGCCAAGCCCGCGGCGACATCGTGCTCGACCTGGATCTCCAGTCGCCCACACTCAAAACGGCCAGCCGGGGCGGCGCCATCGGCGTGGGCACCTGGGCCACACAAGCGGAATTCAAGGACCTCAAGGTCACCCAAGGCGACAAGGTGCTTTTCCAGAGCGACTTCGGCGCGGGCACCAAGGGCTGGCGGACCCTGGGCGGCCGCTGGCAAACTCAGGACGGCGCGCTGCGGCAGACGGCCGGCGACACGAACGTCCGCGCCATCGCCGGCGACAAGTCCTGGAAGGACTACACCTACACGCTGAAGGCCCGCAAGCTCGGCGGCGACGAGGGGTTCTTGATTCTCTTCAACGTGCGGAACGATCGCGCGAAGAGCTGGTGGAACGTGGGCGGCTGGGGCAACCACCGCCATGCGGTCGAGTGCGATGGCGCCAGTGATGGCGGCGTCGACGGCCACATTGAAACCGGCCGCTGGTACGACATCCGCGTCGAGGTCCAAGGCGCGCGAGTCCGCTGCTTCCTCGACGGAAAGCTGATTCACGACATCCGCGCCGGGGCGACGAAATCGCTCTATGCGGTGGCCAGCCGGGCAGACAAGTCCGGCGACGCGATTCTCAAGGTCGTGAACGTCTCCGACGAGGCCCAGGCCGCCGAACTGGCGTTTCGCGGGCCCGGCGCCGCGGTGCAATCGGCCCAGGCCACCGTGTTGAGCTCGGCCAATGCCGACGACGAGAACACGCTTGCCGAGCCTACCAAGGTTGTGCCGGTGACCGCGGTAGTGGTCGGCGCCGCGGCCGAATTCCGCCACGTCTTTCCGGCGCATTCGGTGACGGTCATGCGGATCAAGTTCGCGCCGTCTGCGGCGGCTGCGGCAGCGAAGTAGATTGCAAGAGTCCCGGAGCAAGTCGAAATGCAGCGGTACTACAAGGGTATTGTGGTCGCAATGCTGATCGCAACGTCCGCCGCTGCGGCTTCGGCCATCGAGTTGAAGTCGCCCGACGGCAACGTGGTGGCGACCTTCGCCATCACAGACATCGGGGCCGTCAAGGGTTGCCCGGTCTATGGCGTTGCTTACCGAGGGAGAACGGTGCTGGCCGATTCGCGGCTTGGACTGGAACTGGCCGAGGGGTCGCTCAGCACCGGCCTGCGCATCGTCAACCAGGCCGTCAGCCGGGAGGACGCGACCTGGAAGCCGGTTTGCGGCGAACGCGACGTCGTCCGCGATCACTACAACCAACTGGTGCTGGATCTCCAGACGGCCGCAACGCCGTTCCGCGTCCTGCGGCTGACTTTCCGCGCCTACGATGAGGGCGTCGCTTTCTGCTATACGCTTCCCGCACAGGAAGGCTAGGACTTCACCGTGGCGGTGGAGAACACGCGATTCCATTTCACCGGCGATCACACCGCCTGGGCCGTCTATGCCGCCCAGGGCGATTACGATGGCGGCGAAGTGCCGTTGAGCCGGATCAAGCCGGGTGTCGAGCGGCCATTGACCGTGCGGATCGCCGACGACTTGTATGCCTCCATTACTGAGGCCAAACTGGTGGATTACGCCCGCATGAAACTGCGGCCGGTCAAGGGCCAGCCCCACACGCTGGAGGCCTTCCTCGACGCGGAGCGGGGTCACTACGGCAAGGTTACCGGCAGCACGCCCTTCACGTCGCCGTGGCGCGTGGTCATGGTGGCCGACAGTCCGGGGCGGCTCCTGGAGCAAAACGACCTCATCCTGAACCTCAACGATCCGTGCGCGCTGCCAGACACCTCGTGGATCAAGCCCGGCAAGGTCGTCCGCGAGGTCACGCTGACGACGGCCGGCGGCAAGGCCTGCGTGGACTTTTGCGTGCAACGGGGCATGCAGTATGTCGAGTACGATGCCGGCTGGTATGGTCCCGAAGGCGATCCCCGCTCCGACGCCCGCAAGGTCCACCTCGATCCCAAGCGCCACCCCGACCCCAAGGTGCTCGACCTCGACGAGGTGATCCGCTACGGCAGCGCCAACGGCATCGGGATCATTTTGTACGTCAACCAACGGGCATTGGAACGACAGTTGGACGAAATCCTGCCGCTGTACCGCAGGTGGGGCGTCAAGGGGATCAAGTTCGGCTTCGTCAACGTCGGCAGCCAGCGCTGGACCCGTTGGCTGCATGAAGCGATCCGCAAGGCGGCCCGGCAGCAACTCATGCTCGATATCCACGACGAGTTCCGCAGCACAGGCTATCAGCGGACGTATCCCAACCTGATGACGGTCGAGGGCATTTTCGGAAACGAAGGCTTTCCGACGCCGGTCCACAACGCCACCTTGCCTTTTACCCGCTTTCTGACCGGCCCGGCCGACTACACCTTCTGCTGGTACAGCGGCAAGCTCAAGCCGACGCATGCCCACCAGTTGGCCATCTCGACGATCTACTTCAGCCCCTGGCAGTTCCTTTACTGGTACGACCGCCCGGCCATGTATCGGGGCGAGGCGGCGCTGGAATACTGGAAAGAGTTGCCGACCGTCTGGGAGGAAACGCGCGTGCTGCGGGGCGCGATCGGCAAGTACGCGTCGGTGGCGCGGCGGAAGGGGAACGCGTGGTACGTCGGCACCATTTGCCCGCAAGGCGGCGCGATGGAAATCCCGCTGGCGTTCCTTGCTCCGGGGGAGAAGTACACGGCCACGATCTACTCCGACCGCGACCCCGATCGCGCGGGCTCGAAGGCGGTGACGATCGAAACGCGCGCGGTGGACTCGACCACGGTGCTCAAGGTGCGGATTCCAGCCAACGGCGGTCAGGCGATCCGGATCGTGCCGCGGAGCGCGGTTGCCGCCATCGTAGCGAGCCACGGTCACTCGGCGGCGCGGGAACTCCGCGTACCCTGATCGTCCGCCGCCGACTGGGTCCAGAGCAAGGTGCCGAAACCGGGATGATCCGCGTCCTGGGCGGCCCCCTCAGGCCGAATCTTCTCCGCGGCTTGTCGGGTGAAAGGGGCCACCAGACGGCAGCGTTTCGCATAGTGGTTGAAGACCATTTCATAAATCGGGCGCAAGCCACCCCGGCCGTCCGGAGCGATGACTTTCCAGGCATACTTGCCGGCGGTATCACGGTGGGCCACGAAGGGAACGTCGAAGCCGAGGTTGTACTGTGCCGTATACTCGAAGCCCCGCAGCAGGCGGTTGTCGGCCGCGCCGTAGAGGTCCAGCCCCTGGTTCCAGGCGATCTCGCACACTTCGGCTAGATGGCCGAGCCCAAGCTGGGCGTGCTGCTGGTCGCGGCCGCTCTCCTGGCATTGTCCGGCGGCATTGATGACGTAGTGTGTCAGACTCGCGTTTCCCGTCCCATGGTAAAAATAATCCACGCCGCGGTCGAAGATGGCCCGGTCGTCGCAGAACACGCCGATGCCCATCGTCATCTTGATGCAACCGGCGCCCCAGTTCCCGTTGGCAAAGGGCGCGGCGTCCTTGACCACGGGGAAAAAAACGGTGCGGAACATCCGCCGGCACCGCGCTCGGTCCCCAGGCTGCCAGGCGGGATAGGTGCGCGCGATGATCTCGGCGGCATTGACGAACTTGAAACCGCCGAGCGAGGCGCCCAACTCCTTGTCCTTGCCGACGATCTCAGTCAGCGTGGCGGACCAGGCATTGAGGATCTCGACCGCCTTTCGCGCGTGCGCCTCCTTGCTCGTGATGGACCACATCAACGCGTTCTGGTAGGCCGCATTGGCGTCCTGGTCCATCTCGGAGATGTGCCGGCTGTCGCGCGGCCCTCGAGACACGGAGGGAAAAGGACCGCGCAGCCGCCAGTCCGACTGGGATTGTGTGTGACGCTGGAGACACTCAAAGGCGCTGTGCCAGGGCTGCGTCCCTCGGGCCACCATCGTCTTCATGCGATCCAAGTCAGCCCGGCTGTGAAGCACGCCCGGGTGTACGAAAACCGCCGGCTCGCCCGCCTGCGACAATTGCAGCGGCCTGCCAAGAACGAGCACCAGCATGGCCATCACCGTGGTCCGACGATTCAAGGGTTCTCTTCCTCCAGTTCCACAACTCCAGCCGACCAACGACTTGCACTTCCACCGTCGCCGGCAATGGTACCCTGCGCCGATCGGCCCGGCGCGCACCACTCAGGTCGATCCACATCATGTACATTGCTCACTCTAACACATCAAACTCGCCCGAGGCTGTAAAATGACGGTCCCGTAAGCGGGCAAAGCCAGAAAGCACACCTTCAGCAACAGAAACTAATTATGCGCGCCGCTCGAAACAGCGCAATACCACCTACGTGGGGTTGGGTTGGTGGGCTTTCTACTCCTCCAGGGCTGCGCCCTTCGCTGGGGGAATCGACGGGCCTTCGGCCCACGCATACTTCCCGTCCGCGGCGAGGACCGCGATGAATGCTTCTTCTTCCGCGTCACGCCGCCGCTGTAGCACTTGGCCGTCGGTCACCACCCCATGCGGGAGGCTCAGGAAGAGGGAAGATGCTCCAAGTCGTCAAGGTCTTTGTGGCG
>CAYYBU010000209.1:0-5724 GCA_964469945.1 uncultured Planctomycetaceae bacterium | reverse complement strand
GCGTTCCCTACACGGTTCGTTTGCGAACCTCCTGGAATCACGCAATTCTATTTAGGTAGCTTGCGTGTTTTAGAGAAAGAGAAAACGAACAATAAAGTCCCCCGTAGGTCAGGCTGTGCCTGACGGTCCGGGGTGTCAGGCACAGCCTGACCTACGATTTGCAATCCACCCCTCTCAACCTTCCCTTCTTCCTTCTCCTTTTCTTCCTTTCCTTTGTGTCTTCGTGCCTTTGTGGTTAACTCTTTTTCTTTCCCCGCCTCAATCCCTATTCCAACCCTTGCAGCAGAACATCGCTAAGACACGGCAAATCGGCAACTTGACCAGAATAGAGAACTTGCTCGAATTGCACCAAGGCGTCTTGCAGGCACTCGACCACTTCCTGGCAGCGGAGGGCCACGTTGTTCGCCTCCCAGAAGTCATCCGGCTTCAGATAGAGCTCTCCCTCGCCCACGCGGCGAAGATACCAGGCCGGCGTGCGGAGGGCTCGTTCGCTACCGCGGCCCGCGATGGCCAAGCGATCGCGCAGCCCGGCCACCTCGCCGCGGATCAAGGGCATCAAACTGGCGGCCGAAGCCGCCGGCGGTCGTGCGCCGATCTGCCAATAGTCCAGCAGGGTCGCCCACAGATCGGCCGGTTCCACCAAGGCTTGACTGCGGGTGGCCGCCCCCAGCCGGCCGGGAAACCGCATCACCAACGGCACGTGAACCAACTCGCCGTAAAGGGCCTCGTCGCAGGGCCCGATCCGGCCGTGCTCGCCCAGGGGAAATCCCCGGCTGGAGGTCAAGCACAGCAGCGTCTCGGCCGCCAGCCGGTTCTCGCCCAACCACTGGTCGAGTCCTTCCAGGCAGGTATCCAGCAGCGACACTTGCCCGGCGTAGCACTGCGCGATCCGCAGGATTTCGTCCCGATCGGGCCGCGCGTCCAGCCGCCGCTCGGGCACTTCGGCCGACTCCGGCAGCGGCGGGGCATCCGCGGCCCGATAGCAATCGCGAAACTCCAAGGGCGCATCCCAGATCGTGCCCAGGCTGGCCAGATGACACCACAACATGAATGGCCGCGGCGCCGATTGCAGCCAATCGAGGATCTGCACGAAGCAGCGGGCCAGGTGCGTCTGCTCGAAGTGACCCTCGCCGGCCACCTCATGCCGCCAGGGCGGATCGACCTCGACCAACTCGTCGAAATCCCCTGCCAAGGGGTGCGCCGCGATCGTGCGGTCGTCCGTCAGCAGGGCCGTCGTAATGCCCGCCGCACGCAGCAGCGCCGGCAACGTCGGCCGATCCTGCGGCAATCGCGGAGACAGGGCATGCCAGCCTTGCCAATAGGAACGACAGAGCGCTTCCAATTGCGGCGTATCCAGCAGCATCTGATCGAAAACGAACGATTCCGCGGCCAGGCGGTCCATCCAGGGCGTGTCGATCCAGCTATTACCCAGCGCCCCCACGTATCCCGCATGTAGCCGATCGATCACCAGGCAAATGGCATTCATAGCGTCGATTGTAGTCGCTGGCGAGCGATCCTAGTAGTGCCGCATGCCTCACTGGTTGGCCTGGGTGTCACCGCTGGCTTGTCCAGCAGTGCTGGCGAGCGATCCTGAGCTGTAGGGAATGCCCTCCGTGGCGTTCCGGGCATACCGGCAAAACGGAACGCCACGGAGGGCGTTCCCTACAGCTATTCCTCCGGAAATCGTGCAACGCTATTTAACAGTGCCACGCGATGCCAGTCTGCTCGGCTACGACGCTTGCCCATGCCCGCGGAGGATCCGCCACAGGAACAGCGGATTGCCCAGCAGATAGCGGCGCGCCTTGTGCGGCTGTTGCAGGAGGATGCCCAGCCACTCGGCCCCGCAGCGCCGCAGCCAGGCCGGCGCGCGGTGGAGATCGCCGGCCCAGTAGTGGAACAGCCCGCCGACGCCGATGCACAACGGAACTTCAAGCTGCTGGCGATAGCGCTGAATCCAGCATTCCTGCCGCGGATTGCCCATGCCCACCAACAGCACGTCGGGACGCGCGCGATGGATCTGGCTGATGGCCCGGGCGGCCTGCTGCGGGTCGTCCAGATAACCGTGGTGGTAACCGGCCTGAATCCAGCCCGGGAAGTTCCGGGCGGCCACGGCCGCGGCCCGCGCGATGATCGGCTCTTCGCCGCCGACGAGGAAATAGCGATAGCCCCGATCGGCGGTCGTCCGCAGCCACTGCGGCACCAGGTCGGTGCCGGCGAGGTTGTCGCGAAGGCGGATTCCCTGCCAGCGGGCAGCCCAGCGGACGCCCGTGCCGTCGCCGAACACGCGATCGGCCGCGTTGAGCACTTCGCGATAGGCCGCATCGGCGGCCGCCAGGTTGAGCGTATGGGCGTTGACGAAGCAGACGCTGCGGGTGGCGCCGTCCCTGGTTTCCAGCAGTTCGGTGAGGATCGCCAGCGCGCGCCGCCGCGTGACGTCCGTGGTCCGCACGCCCAGCAGTTGGAGCACGCGATCCGCGGCCAAGCACGGCAGCGCCGGCAGAGGCGGCTCCAGGGTCAGCGTCGCATTGAAGTCGTGATCTGCGGTTGCCATGGGAATTGGTTGTGTTGTGGAGAGTCTTGCCGTATCCGGCACACTCCGTGTGCCGCCGGCCAACGGCACACGGAGTGTGCCGGATACGCTGACGGAGCGCCCTCTCAATACGCCCCGCGGCCGCTAAGCACGCTGAAGGGCGTACGCAATAATAGCTCGCAGTCGGTCCAGAAGTTCTGGTTTCGCACGTACCAGAGGTCCATGCGGACCCAGTCCTCGAAACCGATCTCGCTGCGGCCGCTGACTTGCCACAGACAGGTCAGTCCCGGCATGACCGCCAGCCGTCCGCACTGCCAGGCCCGAAATTGCGCGACCTCGTGGACGGCCTGTGGTCGCGGACCGACCAACGACATCTGGCCGCAAAGCACGCTGAAAAGTTGCGGCGTTTCGTCCAGGCTGGTTTTGCGGAGAAAGCGGCCGATGCGGGTAATGCGGGGATCGCGGCGGTTCTTGAATATCGGCCCCTCCTGCTCGTTCTCCACGTGGGCTTGGATCCGGTCGGCGCCGGGCCGCATGGTGCGGAACTTCACCATCGTGAACTGCCGGCCGCGATATCCCACGCGACGCTGCCAGTAGAACGGCTTGCCCCGCGTCGTCACCATCAGCACCATCAGCACCAGCAGCATGACCGGCCCGAGCAGCACGAGGATCGCCAGCGTGCCGAGGATGTCGAACAGCCGCTTGGCCACGCGATAGCGCCGGCAGCGGTTCCCCGCGGCGGGCACGAAGGCCGCGCCGGCCTCGACCCACGGCCTGATGAGCGAGCGCAACTGCACGGTCGCCGGGCAAATCGTGCGAACCGTGCGGGGCTTGGCACGTCGGCCCAGAGTGCAATGATCGCCTTCGCGGTAAAAAGGCGGTATGACGATTGCCGCGCCACGATCCAGCAGATCGCTCGTGTCGGGCCGGTATTGCTCCATCGTGCTTGCCATGCGTGCGCTCTCGATCCGGTTGCAGTTCGGGATGGAAAGCGGAGGAAGCAAACGGCGCGCCAGGGGGGGATGGCGCGCCGCAACTCATGGCGGCATAGTCCGTTACGCCTACTGCGCCGGGGCGCGCCGCGCCGCCGCGTGTTGCTCGATCGCAACGCCGTGAGGCGAAATCGCCACCCCAGGGCGGTCGCCGCGGACCTCAAGAGCGACTTCGGCACTGCTGGACAAGCCGGGCACCACGCTTTGCGTGGTCGTGGCACCCATCAACAGGCAACACCATCCGCGGAGAGAAGTGCTTCTAAATAGAGGTGCGTGATTCCAGGTGTAGGGAACGCCCTCCGTGGCGTTCCGGGCGTAGCGGTGAGACGGAACGCCACGGAGGGCGTTCCCTACAGCGATTCCTCCGGGAATCGGGGACGGTCCCCTTCGGTCGCACGATTGACACAGAAGGCCGTACGGTCCCGGGAATCGTGCAACCCTATTTAGCGCAATTCGGAGAGCTTATTCTTGGTGGCCATCTGGTCGAAGTGGTTGGCCTTGTCGTTCTCGCCGAGTTCCCTGTGCATCTTTGCCAGGTTGCCGTACGGAACGTTCAGGGCCGACTTGGCGGTGAGCCCCTGCCCGACGGCTTGCTCGATCAGCGTGACGCCGTGCGTGGTCAGTTCGATGGCCTTCTCGCGCTGTGCGGTCTCCCAGTACGACACGCCCATGCTCACGAAAGATTCGCCGTACTGTCCCGGGTCGGCGGTTTGGGCGGGCAGCGGTTTTTCCAACAGCGGCAGGGCCTTGTCGAACCAGGCGACGGCCAGGCGATGATTCTTGTCGCGGATGGCATGGATGGCGCCGAGGCGAAAGTAAAGCCGCCCCAGCAGGTAGGCATTGTCGGCCGAGAGCGGCGGCTGGCTCCCTTTTTCCAGGTACTCGGCGGCCGTCTCGCCGTGCTTCAGGGCCTCGTCTTGTTCGCCGCGCATCTGGCACAGTTGCAGGGTGTCGTAGAGCGCCATGCCCAAGTCCCATTGCAGGCGGGCCTGGCGGGCCGGATTGTTGGCGGCCGCAATCAGGGCCTTGCCGCTGTCCAGCGCCAGGCCGCTCCAGGGGGCCGGATCCAACTTGCCCCGCAGTCCGACGCACGCCGTCAGCGCATGCGTGCCGACGCGAAAACGAAACTCGGGGCTGCCGGCCTCGTTGTTGATCAGGTCGTCGGCGAAGGCGGACGCCTTGCCCAGCCACACCTCGACGGCCTTGTCTTTCTCCCGCCAGATTCCCCAGGCGATATCGTGCGCGGCGCCCAGGTGCGCATCCAACAGCACCTCCTTGGCGGCAATGCGGATGGCCGGATGCCGGTTGGCGGCCAGCGGGTCGGCCAGTTCCACGGCCTGCATGTGGTACTTCATGGCGCGGCCGTAATCGGGCCGCGCGCCGGAAGCGGCGATGTCACCCAGCAGGCACAGCGCGCGGGCTTTGACGTGCGGAAGCTGCCCGGAAAGCTCGATGGCCTTCTCGGCCTCGATGGCGGCGTCTTTCAGCAGCCCAGCTTGCGCCAGCACCTGGGCCCCCGTGGCCCGGTAGTGCGCGTCTTGCGGCGCCAAGCGGGTGGCGGCGGCGATCGCCACGGCGGCCTTGTCGTACTCGCCGAACGAGGCCAGCACGCGGCCGCGCAGCCAATGCGCCCGGGCGTTGCCGGGCTGAAGCTGCACGGCCTGATCCAAGTCGCGGAGACTGAAATCGGGACGCGTGTCGAGATTCGTCTCCGCACGCAGCACGAAGGGCTCCGCGCTGATCGCCTCGAGGATGATGTGGGTGACTTTCATCGAGGTCTTCCCGGCGCTGACGCTGGGCTCGAACGAGAACAACACGCCGCGTTCCGGATAGGCCTCGCCGAGGATCTCGCCCAGTTCGTTGGAGACCAGTACGGGCTGGATCTTGGCCAGCTCGAGCTGTTGGGCCACGACATTGGCGGGGAAACCTTTATCGAAGCGGATGACGATGGAGGTGACCTTGCCGCCCGCACAACTGGCTTCCACGCGATGGAACGGTTCCACCGCGTACAACTGCAGCGAGGTCTTGCCTTGCTTGTGGATTTCCTTGGGGGCGCCCCAGACCTTTGCCATCTCCTCGACGGTGCTGACGCCCGGGGTGACGCCGTGGAAGCTGGTGGCCTCGAGCTCGACCGGCCCGGCGGGCTGGGCGTCGGGGACGGGGTCTAGTTTCGCTTGCGTCTTTTCGTCCCTCGCCGGCTTG
>CAYYBU010000208.1:0-5742 GCA_964469945.1 uncultured Planctomycetaceae bacterium | reverse complement strand
ACTCGATTGGATGAGCGCCAGCACCAAGGAGAAAGCGCTGGCCAAGCTGGCGACCTTCACGCCGAAGATCGGCTATCCGAAAAAGTGGCGCGATTACTCGGCGCTGGTGATTCGCCGCGACGACCTGGTGGGCAACCTGCAACGCGCGGCGACCTTCGAGTGGAATCGCCGGCTGGCCCGGCTCGACAAGCCGGTGGATCGCGACGAATGGTCCATGACTCCGCAAACGGTCAACGCCTACTACAACCCCAGCATGAACGAGATCGTCTTTCCGGCCGCGATCCTGCAACCGCCGTTCTTCAACCGCGCCGCGGACGATGCCGTGAACTACGGCGGCATCGGCGCCGTCATCGGCCACGAGACGGGCCACGGCTTCGACGACCAGGGCTCGAAGTGGGATGGCGCCGGCAACCTCGCCGACTGGTGGACGGCGGCCGACCGCGCCGAGTTCGAGCGCCGCAGCGCCGCGCTGGCGGCGCAGTACGATCGCTACGAGCCGCTGCCGGGCTACCACGTCAACGGCCGCTTCACCCTCGGTGAGAACAGCGCCGACCTGGTCGGCGTGACCATCGCCTACGCGGCCTACCGGCGCTCGCTCCACGGGCAGGAGGCCCCGGTCCTGGACCGGCTCAGCGGCGATCAGCGATTCTTCATCGGCTGGGCCCAGGTGTGGCGGCGCAAGTACCGCGCCGACGACCTCAAGAATCGGCTGCTGATCGACCCGCATTCGCCCGCCGAATTTCGCGCCAACGGCACCGTCCGCAACGTGCCGGCGTTCTACGCGGCCTTTGGGGTGAAGCCCAGCGACAAGATGTATCTGCCGCCCGATCGACGGGTGAAAATCTGGTGAGCTTTCACGTTCCTCACCGCGCCGGGAAACGCAGCTTCAACACCCAGGCCTCCCATTCCTTCTTGAAAACGTCCATGTCGCGGCGGCCCAGCACCGCTTGCAAGGTGGCGTAGCCGGTCGGGTCCTTGACGCGGTCGGCATGGAAGCGGCGATAGAATTTTCCCAACAACTCGTGCTCCTGAAGATAGTAGCACAAGTAGCGGGCCTGCGAATAGTTGGTGCCCTCGTCCGCGCCGTAAAACTCCTCGTCGCTGGTGGAACAGAGCGTTTTGAAGGAGGGGACGCGGTGGTGGCGGATGGCCTCTTGCAGGCCGTACTTGCCCACCAACCGCCAGTTGGTGAAACCGTGGATCTGCCCCGCCACTTCGCCCGACTTCTCGTAGAGCGAACCCAGCCCTTCGTTGAACCAGGCCGGGCAATGGGGAAAATTGGCGGCCACGAATGGATGCACGATCTCGTGGACCAGCGTGCCGCCGCCGGTCGAGATGTTCATGATCAAGGCCCCCTCGCTGGCCGAGAAGAACCCGTAGGGCGTGTCGGGCGTTTCGTGGAAGATGCTCTTGCCGTGGCTGCGGTAGCTGTCGTCGTCCTTGAAGAGCCAGATGTCGAGGATCTCGCGGGGATCCTTGCGGAAGTAGGCCGCCTTGAGTTTGACCACGGCCCAGCGGACGGTGTCCCGCGCGCGGCGCTCGACTTCTTCCGGCGGATCGTCGCCCAGAACGACGAAGGGCGGTTCGATCACCACGGTGAAGCCCTTGGGAATCTTCCGCTTCAGCTTCATCAGATGTTGCGCGAAGTCGGCCGCCGTGAAGCTCTCGGGGGCGGCCGGCTGCGGCGCCATCCGGCCGGGCTCCAGCCGCAGGCGGATCACTGTCGAGGCCCGCTGGCCGCCGGGCAGGGGCCAGAGTTTTTCCAGCGTCGCCCGCGGCATCTGGCGATACGCGCCGTGGGCCGCGGCCGGCTCGTGATAGATCACCGCATCGTTGGCCGGGTCGTAGCCCAGGATGAGGCGGAAATGCTCGGTCGTCGTGGGGCTGCCGTCGTAGTGCATGCAGACGATCGAGGGCACGCCCGCCTTCAAATCGGCCAAGAGCGCCTGCCACTGGGCGTCGATGGCCGCCCGCGCCCCCTGGACCGGAATCCGATACCAGACCTGGCCGGTGCGAAAGCCGATCTTCGTCAGGGCCACCGCCAGTTCCCTGGTGTAGCAGCCGCGGGCTTCCAGCGGATCGAGTCCCGACTGGTTGAAGACGTAGTCCTGGCTGACGTGCCAGCCCAGCTTTTGCAGATACATGGCCGCGCAGGCCTCGCCGCAAAAGTCGGGCTTCTGCGCGACGTGGGGCACGTCCTTGATCCGGATCATCTGCTCGTCAACGGGCGACTTGAGCAGGGGTTCGGCGGCAAGCACATTGGCCGCCAGGGCGGCGGCGAGTAGGGTCAGTCCGCGGAGGGTTTGCTGTGGTAACATGAACGGGGCCCTTTATTGGACGAGTGGAACAAGACCTCCCCTCTCCCGCAAGCGGGAGAGGGGCCGGGGGTGAGGGTGGTTGGCCTTGGAGCGAGCTTTGAACATCCCTTACCCTCCGCCCCTCCGCCGTTTACCGGCGAGCGGAGCCCCTTATTCTCCGCCCCCCGGATGCGCTTTGCAATCGCCCTCCCACCGCTGGAAATGGTCTTTCGTTTCAATTATACTAGAAGCTTATTAAATTGACGTTTCCTGCAAACGGGAAAAATCGCTATGTCACCCCAGTTCGATCTCAGCTCACACGGCATCCACGTCACCCGCGTGTTGCGCAACCCGTCGCCGGCGCGGCTCTATGAAGACGGCATCCTCCGCGAACAGGCCGCCATCACTGCCAGCGGCGCGCTGTCGACCAGTTCCGGCGCCAAGACCGGACGCAGCCCCAAAGATAAACGCGTCGTCGAACACCCCGACAGCGCGGCCGACGTCTGGTGGGGGCCGGTCAATATGAAGATCGACGACTACACCTTCTGCTTGAACCGCCATCGGGCCCTCGACTACCTCAACACGCGGAAGCTGCTCTACGTGATCGACGGTTTCGCCGGCTGGGACCCCAACTATCGCATCAAGGTGCGGGTGATCTGCGTGCGGGCGTATCATGCCCTGTTCATGCACAACATGTTGATTCGCCCCACGGCCGAGGAGCTGCTGGAATTCGGCGAGCCGGATTACGTGATCTACAACGCCGGGCAGTTTCCCGCCAATACGCTTTCGCCGGCCGCCTCGTCGCCCACGAGCATCAACCTGGATTTCCAACGCCGCGAGTTGGTCATCCTGGGGACGGAATACGCCGGCGAGATGAAGAAGGGCGTCTTCACCATCATGAACTATTTGATGCCCAAGCAGGGCGTGCTCTCCATGCACTGCTCGGCCAACGAGGGGCCGCAGGGCGACGTGTCGCTGTTCTTCGGCCTGTCCGGCACCGGCAAGACGACCCTCTCCACCGAATCGCGGCGGCTGCTGATCGGCGACGACGAACATTGTTGGAGCGACCAGGGGATCTTCAATATCGAAGGCGGCTGCTACGCCAAGAGCATCCACCTGTCGCCCGACAACGAGCCGGAAATCTTTCACGCCATCCGCTTCGGCACCGTGCTGGAAAACGCCGTCTACGACGACCGCACCCGGGCGGTCGATTATCGCGACGCCTCGCTGACGGAAAACACCCGGGCGTCGTACCCCATCGAGTACATCCCCAACGCCAAAGTGCCCTGCGTGGGCAGCCATCCCAAGAACATCATCTTCCTCACCTGCGACGCCTTCGGCGTGTTGCCGCCGGTGAGCCGCTTGACGCCCGAACAGGCCATGTACCACTTCATCAGCGGCTACACGGCCAAGGTGGCCGGCACGGAAATGGGCGTGAAGGATCCGCAGGCCACCTTTTCCGCCTGCTTCGGCGCCGCCTTCCTGGTCTGGCATCCCACCAAGTACGCGCACATGCTGGCCGAGCGCATGGAAAAACACGGTTCCCGGGCCTGGCTGGTCAATACCGGCTGGTCGGGCGGGTCCTACGGCGTCGGGCGGCGGATGTCGATCCAACACACCCGCGCCGTGGTCGACGCCATTCACTCCGGCCAACTGGCCGAGGTCGCCTCGCACGAAGACCCGGTGTTCGGCCTGCACGTGCCGCGCTGCTGTCCGGGCGTTCCCGACGCCGTGCTCGATCCGAGGAACACCTGGCAGGACAAAGCGGCTTTCGACCAGACGTCGCGGAAACTGGCGGCCCTGTTCGCGGAGAACTACAAGCAGTACGCCCCGGCCGGGAAATGATCTCCGCAAATCGTAGGTCAGGCTGTGCCTGACAAATCGCCGGTGTCAGGCACAGCCTGACCTATGGCTACGGCTACGATTTTCCGATCTTGCGGAGGATGAACACGGTATCGGAAAGCTCGTTGCTGAGCCGCAGCGGCTCGTCGATTTCATACCAGAAATCGTACACGTCGTCGAGCAACTCCAGGCCTGGCACATCGGCCAGCAGCCGGCGGAACTGAGTGGCCGTATACATGCGCAATGCGAACTCGTCGCGGAATCGCAGCGTCCGCGCGCCCTGCCGCACTAGCGTCGAGACCCGCAACCATTCGCGGCGGCGGCGGCTATCGGTGGCCAACACGCGCAGGGTGACGGTGACCTGCGTGCGGCCGTGCCGCTCCGTCCAGCGTTCGATGCACTCCTCGGCGGCGTCGGGGGGCAAGAGGTGAAAGCCGAGGATATAGATGCCGCCCGCGCGCAGACTGTCGGCCACGCATTGCAGGTGCCGCCGCGCCGACGGCTCGTCCAGCAGGTGGCGAAAGCTGTCGAAGGTGTTGTAGGCCGCGTCCGCCGGCTTGGGCAACGAGAAATCGGCCATGTCGGCGTGAAAGATCGTGCCGCACAGACCGCGGCGCGCCAGACGGCGGCGAAGGTACGCCAGCGCCGGCTCGCTCAGGTCCAGGCCGCTGACGTGGTAACCGCGGGCGGCCAACTCGGTCACCAGCCGGCCGCTGCCACAGGCCGGCTCCAACAAGTGCCGCACCGGAAAGGGACAGTATTTTCGGCAGACGGCCTCGATGAAGTCGGCCTCCGGCCGCGTTTCCGAACGGAAGGCTAGATCGTAATACGCGGGGTGATCGTACCAACTCGCCATGTCGAACTCTGCCTTCCGTTAGATGCCTTGAGAAGAGCCGCCGAACTTTAGCCACGGATGAACATGGAACAAGGATATGAGATCTGTAGGGAACGTCCTCCGTGGCGTTCCGTTTTGCTCGCGACGCCCGGAACGCCACGGAGGGCGTTCCCTACAGGCTGTGTCCTGGGCCCGGCCGCCCTCACCCCTGGCCCCCTCCCCGTTTTCTTCTTCCCTCCTCCTGCTTCCTTCTAACTCCTAGCTTCTAACTCCTTCCGCCGCTCCACCGCGGCCATCACCACGCCCACCAACAAGATCCCGATCGACCACCAGGCCTCGTTGCTGCGCTGATCGTAGGCGAAAGAAACACTCGACCACAGCATGAACAGGCTAGAGAGACAAAACAGCAGCGGCAGCAGCGGATAGCAGGGAACGCGAAAAGGCCGCGGCCGGTCCGGTTCGCGCCGGCGAAGCACCAGCAGCGACACGCCCACCAGCAGGAAAAATATCCAGAAGACCGGCATGGTGAACTTCACCATGCTCTCGAAACCGCTGGCGGTCAGCCCGAAGCCCACGACCAGCAACAGCGTGACCGCGGCCTGGATGACCAACGAGCGGGCGGGGGTCTGCCAGCGCGGACTCCAACGTCCCAGCCAGCGGTACAGACGGTGTTCGGTTCCCATGGCATAGTAGATCCGCGCCCCGGTGAAGATCATGCCGTTGATGGCCCCCAGGGCGCTGGCACAAATCAGCCCGCTGATGAGCCGG